>NZ_CP046187.1 GCF_012567955.1 Enterobacteriaceae endosymbiont of Donacia bicoloricornis | reverse complement strand
TATAGAATTTATCTTTTTTTGTTAAAAGTAAATATTTATATTCTATATGATTATATATATAGTTTTTTTTTTTTACAATATATAGATAAAAAAAATTATGTTTTTTTGTAATATACAAAAGATTTAAAAGATTATATTTTTTTTTCTTTTGTAAGTGTTTTTTTTACACTACCTAACTACCTGCTATCCCGTGTTTTTCTACCTGCTATCCCGTGTTTTCCTACCTGCTATCCCGTGTCACCTACCTGCTATCCCGTGTCACCTACCTGCTATCCCGTGTCACCCTACCTGCTATCCCGTGTCACCCTACCTGCTATCCCGTGTCACCCTACCTGCTAGCTATCCCGTGTCACCCTACCTGCTATCCCGTGTCACCCTACCTGCTATCCCGTGTCACCCTACCTGCTATCCCGTGATAAAAAAATTGACATTTCAAAATAAAATACTACTATATTAGTAGTAGTAATAAATTTATCTTTAATTAAGGATCTTTAATTAAAGATCCTTAATTTTTTCAAAAATAAATATATACTCTAATTATTTTATGTATAAAATTAAGTAAATAATAAACATTACTTTACAAAAAAAATTTCAGTTTTTTTAAAAATTTTAAAATAAAAAGGAGAAAAAAAATAATTAAAAAATTTTATTTATAAAAAAATCATATAAAAATTAAAACTTTATATTCCCTTTTATTTTTTAAATAAAAAATTTATTTTAATTTAAATGCGTAAAAAATTGATTTATGATAAAATTAACTTACTGATTAAAAAAAGTAATATTTTAAAAAAAAAAAATAAAACCTTCTTTTCTAATTCTCTTAAAGAAGTAAAAAATAAAAATATTAATCTAAAAAAATATTTTCCTAATATTGAAAAAAATAAAAGAGCAATACCTAATATTATTTTACGTAGCTCTCTTTTTGGAATAATAAAAAAAGGGGGGAGAAAATATGAAAAAAACATTTTAAAAACATCATTAAAAAATTTCTTTATACGATTTACAGGAGAGAACTTAGATCAATCTGATTTAGATGTTTGGTTGGAATGTTTATATTTATTTACAAAAGTCCCTTTAGGAGAGAGAGTAATTTTCTCTACTTATTCTTTTCTAAAATCAATAAACAGAAATACAGGAAAAAAAGATTATGAATGGTTAAAATCATCTTTAATAAGATTATCTATTTGTAGCATAGAAATAAATTATAAAAATTATTTTTATATAGGTCATTTATTACATGAATACTATAGAAATGAAAAAACAAAAAAAAATGTTATTTTTCTAAATAAAAATATAGTATCTATTTTTATAGACGTTATGTGGACAGCAATTTCTTTAACAGAAAGAAAAAAATTAAAAGGTAAACAGTTATCTCAATGGATTCATTGTTTTTATTGTTCTCATAACTCTCCATTACTTTATAATGTCGTTACTTTAAAAAAATTATGCGGGAGTGACGTTTCCAAATTATGGAAATTTAGACAAATTCTAAAAAAATCTTTATATGAAGTATCTTTAACAACCGGATGGAAATGTTGGATTGATAAAAACGATATTGTTCATATTATTAAATGAAAATATATATTTTTTTTTATAATTTTATGTTAAGTTAAATTAATTAATAAACTTATTTATAATAATAAATGTCAAAAATAACTCATAATAATATCATTATAAATGATACTATTGATAATTTTATAAAAAAAAGAACTTTTCAAAAAAATATTACAAAAAAAAAATATTATAAAAGTATTATTTTTTTAGGTCCAATTGGCAGTTATTCTCATTTAGCTACATTATTTTATATAAAAAAAAATTTTTTTCAAAAAACTGTTATTAACATAAGTTGTCATAATTTTAAAGAAATTTTTTATTATATTAATAACAAACATATTAATTTAGCTATAGTCCCAATATATAATAATAATACTGGTTTAATTAAAGAAGTTTTTATTTTATTAAAACAAAATTATTCTTTATTTATAAAAAATAAATTTTTTGTACCAATACAACATTGTTTAGTTTCTTTTAAAAAGAACTTAGTTTTAAACAAAATAAAAAAAATTTTGAGCCACATAGAACCACTTAAACAATGTAGTATTTTTATTAAAAAACATCCTCACTGGGAATTACAACATTGTTCAAGTTCATCACTAGCAATGAAATTAATTAAAATTAACCAATCAAAAAAACTAGCAGCAATAGGTAATAAAATATCTGCAAAATTACATAATTTACACATTTTAAAAAATAAAATATCTAATACCGTAAATAATCAAACTAAGTTTCTAGTTTTAGAAAAAAATTATTATTACAATTTTATTAAAAAATAAAATTATTTATCTTGAACACAAATAAAAGAAAAAATATTACCAGTAATCCCCTGATCTACCCCTCCATCTAAAAAATTAATATGAAAATGTAAAGGGTCTCTAAAATACATATTATAAATAGGAGTTGATGTCCAAAATAAATTAAATCTATCAACTATAGGCCACCCATAATTACTAAGTAAATCAGTACCTGAATGAACATCATAGAATTCTAATAATTCAGATTTAGTGGGTAATCGGGCATTTTGTGATTTACAATATGATTCTGCATTATACCAATTAAATTTTGACCAATCTTCATTTAGATAATAATTTACTTGATCTCCTAACCTCTCTGAACTTAAAATTGGTCTTTTAAATCTTATCCCATTAACAAACAAAAATTCAGTCATATGTCCATACATTCTAGCAAGAGGAGTATTAGGACTTGTAGAAACTGTAAAAATTAAATTTATTTTTTTAGTAACATAATTATTTGCACTAATAGTAAGAGTTGTTTTTACTCCGATTCCATGAGGATCAGATATTTTAAGTTTTAATTCTCCATTTATATCTGTAGTAAATAAAAAATTATCGCCATCATAATCCTTTTGATTAGTAATATCTTCAATATGTATTTGACCACTATCTTTTCTAAGAAATCCTTGTCTATCTCTAGCTAAGATATTTTTTATATTAATATTAGAAAATTTAAACCTTTTTCCATGCTTATCGTAAACTGTTATTAACAGTGTAATTGATTTACTAACTTTTGTAATAAGATTTTGAGGATTAATTTTTAATATCATGTTATCTACTGAGGGAGGAATAAAATCAATTCTAGTATTAATATATTTATTAACTACATTATTAATTTTTACCGCTAACAAAACATTACCAGCAGATGAACTACTTACTAAAGCAGAATATGTCCCTTTAGGATACTCAGTTACAGGTCCAATATGAATATTATGTTTATCTGCTAAATTACCTTGTTCTACTACAAAATGAATATTTTTTATATTTGGTAATATTTCATTATTATTATCTCTAGCTTCAAAAACTATTTTTGCTTTTTCTGAATTAACTAATATTCGTTTTGGAAAAACATTTAAAATAGAAAAATCCTTATTTAATAAGGGATATAAAGTTTGTATTTTAATATATGATACTTTTTTATTTCCTAAAACATCATAAATGGTTATTTTTAATAAAAAGTTATTATTTTTAATATTTTCAAAATCATAACTCGGCATATGAATTATATAATTATAATTATATAATCTAATTGAACCTCCTAATTTTAAAAAAGTACTATTAATATTAAAAAATACATTTTTAATGTCATTAACAGACTTAATTTTAAATCTTAAAAGCTGTTCACTTTTAGGAAAACCAATAATCTCTTTTTTTATAAATAATTCAATTAAAAACTGTTTCCTATGTTCTAAAAAAATATTGTTATTTCTATTAACAAAATCATATTTATGATCATAAGATGATGAAAAAAGATCATTTATTTTTGTGTGAGTATGATTATAAATTGAAGAATTTAAATTTAAATAAATACCTATTCCAAATTGGAAATTACTATGTCCTGAAAAAGTTTGAATTTTTTGTAAGGAGAAATTTAAAAAAGGTATTGGATTATAATTAATAGAGAGAGAAAAAATAGAAGGAGAAAATAATTTTTTATAATTTATATTATTATCTTCTTTTTTAAAATCTATATTTCCAAAATATTTTGAATAATTAAAATTAAATATTAGTTCTGGTATTTTAGGTAAATAACCTTCTAATCTTAGATCCCATCCTGTAGCTGCTCTAGAAAAAAATTCATCATCATCTAAATGATTTAAGGTTTTTTTGCGATTTAAATTATCAAAATGCCACCATCTACTCAAACCATAATACATATTAATATTTAATTTTAAAAACTCTTTCCAAAACTCTCCACCTATTCCTATTCTTGTGTTTTCTAATGAAAAATCATAATCTAAAAAGCTATTTATTCCGAATAAATAATTATTATTAATAGACATCCTTCTTAAACCTAAACCTAAGTTGTTTTGTATTCTATTATCAGTTTTATGTACGTTATTTTGTAGAAAAAAAATATAGTTTTCATTTTCCATAAGAGGTAACAATAAACCAATTTCAGAATTATTTAAATTTAAGTTTTCATCTAAATTAACTTTTATTAAAGTTTTGCCATTGATTTCAAATTTATTAAATATTTTATCAAAACCTGATCGAATTTTATTATTTATTTCATTATTAAAAAAAATTAAAAAATTTGATTTAATATTTTCTATAAAAACTTCTTTATTAGAGAAGTTATTAGAAATATTTTTTTTCATTGTTAAATAGTAGTAAAAAAGATCATTTTTATAATTTATATGAGATTTTTTTTTTATAAAAGGAAAAATATTTAAATAATTATTTTTATTGTAATTCTTTTTTACATTATTCCAAAAAATTTCGTATTTATTTAAATATTTATTAAATATAATATTTTTTTTAACAAAAAAAGATTCTTTTAGTAATTTTTTTATATCTTTTTCATCAAAAAATAATTTATATCTGTATTTATTTTTTTCTAAAAAAGAAAAATATCTTTTTTTTATTTTTTTTAAAATTGTTATTTTTATTTTTAATTCATTAATATTTTTTTTACTCTTTGCTATTGATGTATTTATAAAAAATAAAAAATATATTACAGAAAAAATTATTAACATTATTCTTGATTTATTTAAAATGTATATTTTTTTCAT
>NZ_CP046186.1:452512-458627 GCF_012567955.1 Enterobacteriaceae endosymbiont of Donacia bicoloricornis | reverse complement strand
TTTAAAATCCAAAATTAAATAAAATTTAATTTAAAATAATTTTGTTATAAAACAATATAATTATTTTAATAAAATTAATTTTTATGTTATTTTTTTTTATTTATTAAAATATTTTAAAATATCTAAAAATAATTTTTCTACTCCAATATTTTTTTTAGATGAAATAAAATAAAATTTTTTTATAAATTTATATTTTTTTAAAATCTTTTTACTATTTAATAGTAAAATATTTTTATTATTTAATAAATCAATTTTATTTAAAATAAGCCATTGTTCTTTCAAAAAAATTTTTTTATTATATTTTTTAATTTCATAATTAATGATATCGATCATATTATCTATAAATATATTATTTTTAATATTAATCATAGATACATCTATAAAATGTAATAATAAATTACAATATTTAAAATGTTTAATGAAATTTAAACCTAAACCTTTACCAAGAGAAGATTTTTTTATAATGCTAGGAACATCTAAAATAGAAATAAAAGAATTATTTAACTTATTTTTAATAATACCTAAAATAGGTTTTGTAGTTGTAAAAAAATAATTTCCAATTTTAGTATTTATAGAAGATATTTTTTTTATAAATGTTGATTTACCTGAATTGGGTAATCCCAAAACACTTAAGTCTGCTTTTAAAATAAATTCTAATTTTATTTTTTTTTTTTCTCCTAAAAAACCTTTAGTTCTTTTATATGGTGTTCTATTTATAGAAGATTTAAAATTAATATTACCTAATCCTCCTTTTCCTCCTTTTGCTGCTAAAAAAATTTGTTTGTTTTTTTTTAATGATACAAGAACTATTTGTTTTTTTATATCAATAATATTTGTTCCTATTGGAACTCGAATAAATAAATTTTTACCATTTTTTCCTGTACATTGATAATTTTGTCCTTTAAATCCATTTTGTGATATATAATTATTTTTACTACGAAAATTATTTAAATTATTAATATTATTATCAGATATAAAATATATATTTCCTCCTTTACCCCCATTACCTCCATTAGGACCTCCTTTAGGAATAAATTTTGCACGATAAAAACTAATACATCCATTACCTCCTTTACCTGCTTTAATATGTATAATAGCTTCATCAAAAAATTTCATTACAACTCCACTTTAGAAATAAAATTCTATTTTTCTCTATATAGAGAAATTATTTTATATTTAAATAAAATTTAAAATTAAATAATCATAATATTAATATATTTTTTTTTTTTTATACCTTTATTAGTAAATTTTACAATTCCTTCTACTTTTGAAAATAAAGTATGATCTTTACCACATCCTACATTATCTCCAGCATGAAATTTATTACCTCTTTGTTTTATTAAAATATATCCTGGTTTTACTTTTTCTCCTCCAAAACATTTAATACCCAATCTTTTGGAATGCGAATCTCTACCATTTCTAGAAGAACCACCAGCTTTTTTATGTGCCATAAAATATTTCCTATATTAAATATTGAATTTTAAGAATTTTTATATTAGTAAATAATTGACGATGTCCTTGTGTTTTTCTAAAATGCTTTCTTCGACGAAATTTAATTATTTTAATTTTCTTATTTTTACCATGTAAAATTAATTGTGCTATTATTTTAGCACCTGGAATAATAGGATTTCCTATATTGATTTGATTTTTATCATATATTATTAAAATATTTTTAAATTCAATTTTATCTCCAATATTACCTGGAATCTTTTCTATTTTAATAATTTGACCTTGAATAACTTTATATTGTTTCCCGTGATTGTCAAAAACAGCATACATTTATTATTATCCTTTTAAAATATTTTAAAGAATTAATGACATAAAAAATTTAATATAATTTACATTATTTAATAATTTTTATGTCATTAATTCTTTTATTTTAATCTTTTAATTTTTGCTCCTAAAGAAATTAATTTTTTTTCTATATTTTCATATCCTCTATCGATGTAATCAATATTATCAATAATAGTTATTCCAATAGCAATACATGCAGCTAAAACTAAACTAATTGATGCTCTTAAATCTGTAGCTTTAATTTTTTGTGTACTATAAAGTGTTGAAACTCCTTGACAAAATACTTTATTTTTATTTATAAAAATTTTAGCTCCCATTTTATTTAATTCATGTATATATAAAAAACGATTTTCAAAAATAGTTTCTTCTACTATACTAGAACCTAAAGAAATACAATTTAATAAAGTAAATTGAGGTTGCATATCTGTAGGAAATTTAGGATAAGGACCTGTTATAATATTTACAGCTTTTGGTCGCTTGTTATGCATATTAATGCTACACCAATTTTTTCCTATTTTAATTTCTGCTCCTGTATATTTTAATTTTTTTAATACTATTTTTAAATTTTTAGGATTAGTATTTTTACATAAAATATAACCTTTTGATATTGCCGCAGCTATTAAAAAAGTCCCTGCTTCTATTCTATCATCCATAATTCTATAAATACCTCCTTTTAATTTTAAGACACCTTTAATTATTATTTTTTTGGTTCCACCTCCTTTAATATTAGCTCCCATAATATTTAAAAAATTAATTAAATCTTCTATTTCTGGTTCCTGTGCTGCATTATCTATAATAGTTGTATTCTTAGCATAAATTGAAGCTAAAATAACGCTAATGGTAGCACCTACACTATTTTTTTTCATTAAAATATGAGATCCTATAAATTTATTATCTATAGATGCAATAATATAATTATTTTTTATACAAATATTAGCTCCTAATTTCTGTAAATATTTGATATGTAAATCAATAGGTCTCATTCCAATGGAACAACCTCCTGGTAAAGACATATTTATTTTTTTTAATCGAACTAATAAAGGACTTACTAACCAAATAGAAGCCCTAATTGATTTTATTAAATTTTTGGGAAAATTAAACTTTTTATATAAATTACTTGCATTAATTATTAACGATTTATCATTTTTAATTTTTACTCCTAAATGTATGAATAATTTTATTACTACATCTATATCTTTTATTTTAGGAATATTTTTAATTTCTATAACTTCTTTTATTAAAAGTGATGCAAATAAAATTGGTAAAGCTGCATTTTTAGATCCAGAAATATTAACTTCTCCGTTTAGTTTAACTGGACCTTTTATTATAAATTTACTCATTTTTTACTCTGAAAAATTAATAAAATTATAAAATAAATAATATTAAATTTTAACATTTTATAGATTATTAAAATAAGTGTTTTGTTAAATTAATTTTATAAAAAATTAATAATAAAATTTAATTTTAGCGTTTAGAAAATTGAGGACTACGTCTAGCTTTTTTTAATCCTACTTTTTTACGTTCTACTTTACGATCATCACGTGTTACAAATCCTGCTTTTTTTAAATCTTTTCTAAAGAAATTATCATATTTTATTAATGCTCTTGTAATTCCATGTCTAATAGCACCTGCTTGTCCTGAAGTTCCGCCACCCTTTACAGTAATATATAAATCTAATTTATTACTCATTTTTATTAATTCTAAAGGTTTCATTACCATAATATGGTATATTTTCCTAGAAAAAAAAATATTTATATCTTTTTTATTGATAAGTATATTACCACTACCTTTTTTAATAAAAACTCTAGAAGAAGAGCTTTTTCTTCTTCCTGTTGCATTATAATCATAGTTAATTTTTTTCATTAATTTATATCCTTATAGTAAAATTAAATATTTAAAATATTTTTTTTTTGTGCAATATGTTTATGTGTTAACCCAGAATAAATTTTTAATCTATTTAACATTAAAACGCCTATTTTATTTTTAGGTAACATTCCTTTCACAGAATGTTGAATAATTTTGCAAGGATTTTTTTTAATTAATTTTTCAAAAGAAATTTTTTTTAATCCTCCAGAATAACCACTATGATTAAAATAAAATTTATTTTTTTTTTTATTTCCTGTAATTTTAATTTTATTAGCATTTATGATTATAATATAATCACCTATATCGATATAAGGTAAATAAAAAATTTTATGTTTTCCCATTAAATAGTGGGCAATTATACTTGATAGTCTTCCTAAAATTTTATTTTTGGCATTTATAAGATGCCATTGACGATGAATTTTTTTTTTTAATAAAATATTCATTTATATGTACCTAAAATATGATTAATTAATAAAATTATATAATCTATTTATTTTTAATTTTTTTATAAAAAAATATAAATTTTTATTAAAATATGATAATATAGTTATATTATAAATGCAATTAGTCTTTTTTATTTTAATATTACACATTTAGTTATATTTAGAATAAAATTTTTATTTTAAATAAATAATATTTTTATTTTATTTTTTTGGTGATTTTATGAATCTAATTTCTACAAAAAAAAAAGAAGCTAATTTAATTAAAATATTTAAAAATTTAATAAAAAAAGAAAAATTTAGTACACAAACAGAAATTGTACGTGCTTTACAAGAAGAAGGTTTTCATAATATTAATCAATCTAAAGTATCTAGAATGTTAACAAAATTTGGTGCTGTAAGAATTAGAAATACTAGAATGGAAATGGTATATTGTTTTCCTTTAGAATTAGGAGTCCCAAATACAACTAGTCCATTAAAAAATTTAGTATTAGATATTGATTATAATGATATTTTAATTATTATTCATACTAGTCCTGGTGCAGCTCAATTAATAGCTAGATTGTTAGATTCTTTAGGTAAACCAGAAGGTATATTAGGTACAATTGCAGGAGATGATACTATTTTTGTAGTGCCTACTCGTTTGTTTAAAACTATTCATTTATATAATTCTATACAAAATTTATTTGAACAAAAATTTTAATATAAGAAAATAAAATTTTTTATAAATTTTATTTTATATATTTTAATCCGTTCATATATTTTCTTAAAATTTTAGGGATTTTAATATTTCCATTTTTGAGTTGATAATTTTCCATGATAGCTGCTAATGTTCTACCAATTGCTAGTCCAGAACCATTTAAAGTATGAATAAATACATTTTTTTTATCTTTTATTCTTTTGTATCTAGCTTTTATTCTTCTAGATTGAAAATCCCACATATTAGAACAAGAAGAAATTTCATAATATTTATTTTTTGAAGGAAACCATACTTCTAAATCATAAGTTTTACTTGATGCGAAACTCATATCTCCTGTACATAATAATACTTTTCTATATGGTAACTCTAATAATTGCAATATTTTTTCTGCGTGATTAGTAATTTGTTCTAAAGCAATAATAGAATTTTTAGGTTTAACTAATTGTACTAATTCTACTTTATCAAATTGATGTGTACGGATTAATCCTTTATTATCTTTCCCATAAGAACCAACTTCTGATCTAAAACAAGGACTATGAGCAACAAATTTAATTGGTAGTTGTTTTTCTTGGATAATTTTATTATATACTAAATTTGTTAAAGGTACTTCTGCTGTAGGTATTAAAAATTTTTCACAAATATCAGAATTTTTAAAATTTTTTATATGTAAAAGATCTTTACTAAATTTAGGTAATTGTCCAGTACCATATAAAGCTCTTTTATCTACTATATAAGGAACATAAATTTCTGTATAATGATGATTAATAATATGAATATTTAACATAAATTGAATAAGTATTCTATATAAATAAGCAATTAAACCTTTTAATACAAAAAATTTTGAACCACTTAAATTAACTCCAGCTTCTAAATCAATACCTTGATTTAAATAACCTAATTCTACATGATCCCGTATAGGAAAATTATATTTATTTTTTATACCCCATTTTTTTATTTCTTTATTTTCTTTTGAATTTTTTCCTATAGGAACATCATCTAATGGTAAATTAGGTATTGAAGTGTAAATATTATTTATATTTTTTTTTATATTATTAAATAAAATTTTATTTTTTAAAATTTTTTGATTAATATTAATTACTTTTTTCTTAAATTCAAAAATATTATTAATATTTTTTTTAGATAGAATTTTAGATATTTGATTTCTTTTAATTTGTAATTTTTCTATCTTAATTTGTATATTTTTACGTTTTTTTTCTAATTGATTTATTAGATTAATATCTAAAAAAAAATGTCTTTTTTTTAAAATAGAATATACATGATCAATATCATTACGTAATAATTTTACATCTAACAC
>NZ_CP046186.1:441622-452342 GCF_012567955.1 Enterobacteriaceae endosymbiont of Donacia bicoloricornis | reverse complement strand
ATTTTAGGGTCTGGACCTGCTGGTTATACGTCAGGAATATATTCTGCAAGAGCTAATTTAAATCCTATTATAGTAACAGGAAATGATATTGGAGGACAATTAACAAAAACTTTTAATATAGAAAATTGGCCAGGAAATTTTCCACAAATAACTGGAAAGAAATTAATGAATCAATTATATAATCATGCACTATATTTTAATACCAATATTATAAATGATACAATAGTAAAAATTATTAATTTTAATAAATCACCTTTTATTGTGGAAGGTAATTTATTTAAATATATTTGTAATAGTATAATTATTGCTACTGGATCATATCCAAAATTTTTAGGTTTAAATTCCGAAAAAAAATTTATAGGAAAAGGAATTTCTTCTTGTGCTGTTTGTGATGGTTTTTTTTATCGTAATAAAACAGTAGCTGTTATAGGAGGAGGTAATTCTGCAATAGAAGAAACATTATATTTAGCAAAAATTGCTTCTAAAGTACATTTAATTCATAGAAAAAATAATTTTACTGCTGAAAAAATATTACTTAAAAAATTAAAAATATTAATAAATACTAATAAAGTAGTATTACATACTCCTTATATAGTAACAGAAATATTAGGTAATAGTGTAGGAGTAACAGGAATAAAAATTTCTTCTTTATATAAAGAAAATATTAAAATAATCCCATTATATGGAATCTTTATATTAATTGGAACTATTCCTAATAGTATTTTATTTAAAAAAATATTAAAATTAGATGAAAATGGTTATATTATTACTAATAAAAATAATTCTTATTTTACAGAAACAAGTATTTCTGGAATTTTTGCCGCTGGTGATGTTATGGATAATACTTACAGACAAGCAATTACATCATCAGCTACAGGTTGTATGGCAGCATTAGATGCACAAAGATTCTTAAACAAACAAGAATTATTAATAAATAATTAATTTCAAAAAAAATTAATTAATTTAATAATAAATTCATTATTAAAAAATAATAATTTCGTTATTAACGACTACGAAAAATAATTCTTCCTTTTTCTAAATCATATGGTGTTAATTCTACAGTAACTTTATCTCCAGTTAATATACGAATATAATTTTTTCTCATCTTGCCTGAAATATGAGCTGTTATTATATGTCCATTTTCTAATTTTACATGAAAAATAGTATTTGGTAATGTATTTAATACCACACCTTGCATTTCTATATTATCTTCTTTTGACATGGTCTTTCCTTATATAAATAAATAAAAAATCATAATTATGATTTTATATTATTTTTTATATAATTCCAATAATATCCTTTTTTATTTACCAAACTTTTATAATTTCCTTTTTCAACGAAAAAACCATCATCCATAAAATAAATACAATCCATTTTTTTCATAATATTAATATTATGTGTTATAAATATAATTATTTTTTTTTGGAAAATTGATAAAATTAAATTAATAATTTTAGTAGATGAAATTATATCTAATCCTTCTGTAAGTTCGTCTAATAAAATTAAATTTCCATTATGAAGTATAATTCTTGCTATTCCTAATTTTTTTAATTCACCTCCTGATAAGATTCTTCCTCCTTCTCCCATCCATATATTTAAATTATTTTTTTTATCTAATAAATTTTTTAAACCAACTAATTTTAAAACTTTTATTAAATATTTATCGCTTATATTTAAGTTATTTTGATTATTTAATAAAATATTGTTTTTTAATGTGTCACTAAATAAATATATTTTTTGAGGTAAAACACTGATATTTTTTCTTAATGATAATAAATCCCATTTATTTAAATTATATTTATTTAAATAAATTTTTCCTTTTATTGGATCCCATGCTCTAGTTAATAACATAAATAATGTTGATTTTCCACAACCATTATATCCTGTAATAGCTATTTTTTGTTTTTTTTTTATATATAAAGATAGGTTTTTTAATATATATGGATAATTTTTTTTATAATAAAAATATAAATTTTTTATGTTTAATTCCAAATAGTAATTTTTATTATTTTTTTTTTGATTTATAAAATTAATACTTTTCTTTATTTCTAATATATTAAAAATTTTTTTAGCTGAAAACAATATTTCATATATATTTTGGAAAATATTATTTAAAGGAAATAATATTTGTGAAAAAGTTATTAGAAATAGTATAAATAATATAATTTTATATTGTAATTTTATATTATCAAAATATATATGATTATATATTAATAATAATAATATATTAATATCAGTAATAATATTTATTAATAATTCTGAATAAATATTAAAATTATTTTTTATTAATTGTATTTTTTTTAATTTTTTTTCTAAAATAGTAATTTTACTAGATATGTATTTTATTCCTTCAAATATTTGATAATCATTATAATGTGATAAAAAATTATTTATTACATAATAATATTTTTTTTTTGTATTTATATTTTTTTTTCCTATTATTTTACCTTTTTTATAAAAATAAAAAAGGTAAAATATAGTTAATATTATTATATTAATAAATAAAATCATAAAAAAAAATATATTAAATATACTTAAATATAATAAAATTAGTAAAGTAATAATACTTATAATTAAAAAAGGTGTAATTATTCGTAAATACAAAAAATCTAATATTTCAATATCTGCAATTAATATATTTAATATTTCAATATTATTTATTAGGATTAAATTAGATGGATATAAAGGAAATATTTTTTTTAGAACTAAAATTCTTAAATTTTTTAAAAAATATAAAGTATTATTATGTTGAATTATTTTTTCAAAATATTTAGTAATGATTTTTATTACTGAAATTAATCTAATAATGGTTGAGGGTATAATATAATTATAATATATTTTGTTATTTTTAATACCTACTAAAAAAGTATGTGTTAGTAAATATCCAGAAGTTATAGATAAAAATAAATTCATTAAATTATTTATTATAGATAAAATAATTCCTAAAAAAATTTTTTTAATATAATTTTTATAATTTTTTAAAAAATAAAATATATAAAACATTTTAAAATACTCTTTTTAAATAAAAAATTATTTATTTTCTGTTAATTTTAAAATATGTTTTTTAATAATTTTTCCATTTTTCATATACCATATTTCATTATAATAATTTATTTGACATATTTTATGTGTAATTGTTATACTAATTTTAGTGGGTGAGTTATTTTCTTTTATTGATTTAATAATATCATATTGACTTTTAATATCAATATTAGATATTGGTTCATCTAATAATAATATTATATGATCTTTTATTAAAGCTCTAGCAATAGCTATTCTTTGTAATTCTCCTACTGATAAATATATCCCTTCTTTACATAAAGAACTATCTATTCCATTAGGTAATTTTTTTAAAAAATCTTTTATCCCAATTTTTTTAATAATTTTTTTTATTTTAGATTCATTTATTTTTTTATTAAAAAATAAATTTTTTCTAATTGTTATAGCAGGTAATTTAGGATTTTGTTTAACACATGATATTATTTTATACCAACTATATAAATTTATATATTTAAATTCAATATTGTTAATTTTTAATGATCCATTATATGGTAAAAGACCTAAAAAAACATTAAATAATGTTGTTTTCCCACAACCATTATCACCAGTAATAACTATATTTTTTCCAGAAAAAATTTTAAAAGATATAGGACCTATTAATACGTTACCTTTTTTATTTTTAACAATTAAATTTTTTGCTATTATTTCTAGTTTATTTATTTTTTTCAAAAAAAATTGTTTTTTTTTTAAAAAAATATAAATTTTATTATTTAATAATTTTATAATATTATCAGCTGCACCAATAGCTTTAGATCTAATATGATATAATATTCCCAAATTACTAAAATTTTGAAAATATTTAGAAATTAACATTAATATAAAAAAACTATGTAATATCTTAATTTCTTTATTATAAAAACCAAAATTTATTATATGTAAATATATAAAACTAAAATACATAATAATAAAAGCTAAAGAAATAGAAGAAAAAAATTCTAAAATAACTGAAGTTAAAAAAATAATTTTTAATATTTCAATATTTTTTTTTCTATATTTTTCAATATAAAAAGAAATTTTTTTTATTTCTATCTTATAAAGATTAAATAATCTAATAGTTTCTATACCCTTTAATCTATCAAAAAATAATCCATTTAAAATGGATAATATTTTAAAATTTTTCTTATTTTTTTTTGTGGTTTTTTCTCCAATTATTATTATAAAAAAAATAATTATTATACTAATAATAATCATTATTAAATCTATAATCCAACTAATAAAAAATATATTAATTAAAATTAATAATGATGTTATTTTTACATTAAATAACTGAGGTATATATTTATTATAATAATCTTGTAAGTTTTCTACTTGATTTATAATTAATGATATATCAGATCCAATTGTTTGACTTTTTAATTTTTCATAGTATCTAGATGTAAATTTATTTAGTATTTTTTTTCTAATAGAAATTTTTATTATTTCACTATAATAAAAATTTATTTTATTTATTATAATAGTTAAAAATGTCTTTATAATAAAACATAAAAATAATATTACATAATTATAAAAAATTATTTTTTTATTTTCTTTTAAGAAAAAAGTTTGTATTTGCTTAGATAAAATCCAATTTTGTATTATTAATAAACATAAATTAATAAAATTTAATAAATAAGAAATTTTTAATAAATTTTTAGCAAAAAAACCTTGTTTTTTTAACCAAAAAATTATTTTTTCTTCTGTATATATTTTCATTTTATATTTGAAATTTTATTAAATAAAATTTTACTATGTTGAATAATATACAACATAGTAAAAAAATTACTTATAATTTTTCTTCAATTCTAATTAATTGATTGTATTTTGCATTTCTATCAGAACGACTCATAGAACCGGTTTTAATTTGATCAGCATTTGTACCTACAGCTAAATCTGAAATAAAAGTATCTTCTGTTTCTCCGGATCTATGTGAAATAATAATTTTATATCCTGCTTTTTTAGCTATTTTAATAGTAGATAATGTTTCTGTAAGAGAACCTATTTGATTTAGTTTTATTAAAATTGCATTAGCCACTTTATATTTAATTCCTTTTTTTAAATATTTTTGATTTGTAACAAATAAATCATCTCCTACTAACTGAACTTTATTTCCTAATATTTTTGTTTGATAAATAAATCCATCCCAATCATTTTCATCTAATCCATCTTCTATTGAAGTAATGGGGTATTTTTTTATTAAATTAGATAAAAAATTGGTAAATTCTTTTGAAGAAAAATTTATGTTTTCACTTTTTAAATGATATTTTTTATTAGAATATAATTCTGAAGCAGCACAATCAATAGCGAAAGTAATATCTTTACCAAGAATAAATCCTGCATTATAAATAGCATTTGATATTATATCAAATGCTTCACTATTACTGTATAAGTTTGGAGCATATCCTCCTTCATCTCCAACTGAAGTAATTAGTTTTCTTTTTTTAAGTACTAATGATAAATGATGAAATATTTCAGCGCCATAACGTATAGCTTCTTTTATATTTTTTGCACTAATAGGTTGTATCATAAATTCCTGTATATCTAAATTATTATCAGCATGTTTACCTCCATTAATAATATTAATCATTGGTATTGGCATAAAAAGTTTTTTTTTAGTATCATTAATATTACTAATATGTTGGTATAATGGAATTTTATTAAATAAAGCAGCAGCTCTAGCATTAGCTAAAGAAACTGCTAAAATAGTATTAGCTCCAAAATTAGATTTATTTTCAGTATTATCTAAATTAATCATAATTTCATCAATATTTTTTTGATCCAATGAATTTTGATTGATTAAATATTTATTTAAAATTTTATTAATTATGTTAACTGATTTTAAAACACCTTTACCTAAAAATCTTTTTTTATCTCCATCACGTAATTCAATTGCTTCTTTAGATCCTGTTGATGCCCCAGAAGGAACAGATGCAAGTCCAATTATATTATTTTCTAAATGTACTTCTGCTTCAATAGTTGGATAACCTCTAGAATCAATAATTTCTCTACCTATTATTTTTATTATTTTAGACATTTTTTTTCCTTAATAAAAATTATAATATAAGTAATATTTTATTAAAATTTTTCGTAAAAAATATATTAAAATTTTAAAAACTATTTTAATTAATAAAATAGAACAATAACTGAAATTTATTAATAACTGTTATTTTTTTTAAATCTTTTAATAGCAAGTAAAATTTCATTTTCTGCTTGGAAAGCATTACCCCAACTATCTACTTTACACCATTTATTTTGTTCTAAATCTTTATAATGTTTAAAAAAATATATAATTTGTTTTTGTAAGAAAATAGATAGATCTTCTATTTTTTTAATAGAAGAATATTCTTGTGAAATTTTATCATGAGGTACTGCAATTATTTTTTTGTCATCTCCAGCTTCATCTATCATATTTAATAAACCTATAGGACGACATCTAATTACAGATCCTGGTATAATTTGATATTTTGTAATTACCATTACATCTAATGGATCATCATCTAATGATAATGTATTATTTATATATCCATAATTACATGGATAAAATATAGGTATATTGATAAAACGATCAACAAATAATATTCCGTATTTTTTATTAATTTCATATTTTATTGGACTAGAATTAGAAGATATTTCAATAATAACATTAATATCATGAGGAATATTCTTTCCGGAAGGAATACAATTTAAATTCATATAATAATTTCCTTTAATATAAAAAATATATTTTTTATAAAATATTTTAATATTAAAATATATGATAATATAACTAATATTGTTTTTTAAATAAAATAAATAAATTAATTTATTTATTTTACAAAATAAATGGAATATTTATTATGGCTAGAGTTACTGTAGAAAAAGCTGTACAAAAAATAGGTAATAGATTTGATTTAGTTATAATAGCAGCTCAAAGAGCTAGGCAAATTCAAATTAAAGGAAAAATTCCTTTATTACCAGAAAAAAATGATAAAACAACCATTTTAGCATTAAGAGAAATTGAAAAAGGTTTAATAAATAAAAAAATTATAGATAGTTATGAAAAAAATATAGATAAAAAATTCAAATCTATTGATTTAGATAACTATTAATTTTTTATAAAAAAATTTTTATTTTTAAATACTTGATTAAATATCAATATTAATTACTTTTAATGCATTATTTTTTATAAATAACCTTCTAGGTTCTACTTCATCTCCCATAAGAGTTGAAAATAATTTATCTGCTTTTTTTGCGTCTTTAATTGTAACTTGTAACATATTACGAGTTAAAGGATTCATAGTTGTTTCCCATAATTGGTTAGGATTCATTTCACCTAATCCTTTGTATCTTTGTATAGTAAATTTTTTTTTACATTCTTTTAATAACCATTCAATACCTTCTTCAAAAGAATTAATATTTTTATATTTTTCTCCTTTTTTTACACGAAAAATTTTTCTTTTTTTTAAAGAAAATAATTTTTCTCCTAATAAGCATATTTTTTTATATTCATGACTAATAAAAAAATCATAATTAAAGAAATATTTATTTATATTACCATATTTATTTTCGTAAATTATAGGTTCAAAAATATTTTTTTTTATATTTTTATTTATTTTTCCTGAAAAATGAATATTAATATATTTTTTATTTAAAAATAATAATAAAGTATCTAACCATAAATTAACATTATTAAAATTATCCAATTTTTCTAATTTTATATTATGTAATAATGCAAATAATATTTTTTTTGAAAAAATATATTGTGAAAATTTTATAATTTTTTTTACATAATTATATTCATTTACTAACATTAGTAATTTTTTATTTGATAAAATTTTTTGTGAATTTTTAAAAAAAAATATAGCTTTATTTAAAGCAATATTTAATGTAAAAATTTCCATTTCTTCATTATTTTTAATATATAATTTTTTATTACCTTTTTTAATTCTATATAGTGGAGGTTGTGCAATATATACATATCCTTTCTCTATTATTTGAGGTATTTGACGATAAAAAAATGTTAATAATAAAGTACGAATATGTGCTCCATCTACATCTGCATCTGTCATAATAATAATATTATGATATCTCAATTTATCTATACTATATTCATTTTCATTAATATTACAACCTAAAGCCGTAATTAGTGTAATAATTTCTTGTGAAGAAATAATTTTATTAAATCCAGCTTTTTCTACATTAAGAATTTTACCTTTTAATGGTAAAACTGCTTGATTTTTTCTATTTCTTCCCTGTTTTGCTGATCCTCCAGCAGAATCTCCTTCTACTAAATAAATTTCAGATAATTTAGGATTACTTTCTTGACAATCAGATAATTTTCCTGGTAATCTGGATATATTAAAAATATTTTGATTTTTTATTATTTCTTTGGTTTTTCTTGCTACATCTCTTATTTTTGCTGCATGTATAATTTTTTCTATTATTTTTTTTGCATCGTTAGGATTTTCTAATAAAAAAAACATTAATTGTTGATTAACATAACTTTCTACTAAAGATTTTATTTCTGATGAGATTAATTTTTCTTTAGTTTGAGAAGAAAATTTAGGATTTGAAATTTTAATAGATATAAGCGCTATTAATCCTTCTCGAGTATCTTCTCCTGTAACATTAATATGTTTTTTTTTTCTATTATATTTTTTTTCTTTATCTATATACAGATTAATTGTACGTGTTATAGCGGCTTTTAATCCAGATAAATGAGTACCTCCATTTTCTTGAGGTATATTATTTGTAAAACAATATATTTCTTCTTTAAAAGAATCATTCCATTGCATAGCAATTTCTATACTAATTTTGCTATTTTTATTAAAACAATAAAAAATATTATTATGAATAATATTATTATTTTTATTTAAATATTTTATAAATTCTTTTATTCCACCATTATATTGAAATAAATTAAATTCATTATTTCTTATATCTTTTATTGAAATAGATAATCCTGAATTTAAAAATGATAGTTCTCTTAATCTTTTAGATAAAATTTTATAATTAAAAGACTGAATATTTTTAAAAATATGATAATTAGGCCAAAATCTAATATGTGTACCTGTAGTAGTACTACTAGAAATATTTTCTAATTTAGTTTGAGGAATACCATAATAATATAGTTGTTTATATAATTTTCCATTTCTTTTAATTATTAATTCTAATTTCTTAGATAAAGCATTAACTACTGAAATACCTACTCCATGTAATCCCCCGGATAATTTATATGATTTATTGTTAAATTTACCTCCTGAATGTAATATAGTCATAATTACTTCAGCCGCTGAAATTTTAGCTTCTTCATGTATATCTGTAGGAATTCCTCTTCCATCATCAATAATAGAAATAGAATTATCATTATGAATAATTATGTTTATATTTTTACAATAGCCAGCAAGAGATTCATCTATAGCATTATCTATAACTTCAAAAACCATATGATGTAATCCTGTACCATCATCTGTATTCCCGATATACATGCCAGGTCTTTTTTTTACTGCATCTAATCCTTTTAAAATTTGAATACTTGATGCATTATAATATTTATTTGTCAAATTTAACTCTCTATTTTTATAAAAAAAATGTATTTTTAAATTTTCATTGGCATAATTAAATACATTTTATTTTTTTTATATTCATCTTCTATTTTAATACTAGAAATATTATCAATAAAAGAAATTTTAATCATATTACTTTCTAATATATTAATAACACTAATTAAATAATTAATATTAAAAGATATATTAATATTATATTTTTTTTCATTATTATATTTTTCTATTTTTAATATTTCTTCTGCTTTTTCGTTATTTATATTAGTACTAGATATTTTTAAATAATTATTACTAACTAATAAAGTTACTCCTTTAGTTTTTTCATTAACTAAAATAGAAATTCTATTTAAGGAATTTTTAAATTCTATACGATTAATTTTTATAATTTTATAAAAAAAATTAGGTATAATTTTTTCATAATTAGGAAAATTACTTTCAATTAATTTAGATATAAATTTTAAGTTATTAAAAATAAAACAAATATTATTATTATTAATTTTAATATTAATTAATTCGTCAGTATTTTTAATTAATTTAGATAATTCAAAAATACTTTTTTTAGGAATTATAGCATAATAATTAATAATATTTGTACTTATTAAATAAGTATATATAGATAACCTATGTCCATCAGTTGATACGATATTTAAAACATTATTTTTAATTTGTAATAATAATCCATTTAAATATTTTCTTACATCATTATCTGCTATTGAAAAATAAGTAGCATATATAAATTTTTTTATTGTTTTATGTTTAATATTAAATTCTATATCAGGTTTTATAAAATCTATAGTAGGAAAATTATTTGCTGGTAAAGTAGCTATACTAAAATAACAATTTTGTGATATAATAGTAGCTTGATTTTTACTAAAAGATATGTTTATATCGTGATTTTTAGGTAAACTACGACATATATTATAAAATTTTTTTCCTTCAATTATAATGGAATATTTTTTTTTATTACTTTTATTTTTAATAAAAGATGAGATTTCAATTTCTAAATTAGTACTTTTAAAAAAAATTAAACCATTATCTAAAATATCTATTAAAATATTATTAATATTTGAATATATAGATTTGTTATTAATAATATTTGTTACATATTTTAATGGTTTAATTAACAATTCACGGTTAATAAT
>NZ_CP046186.1:431214-440669 GCF_012567955.1 Enterobacteriaceae endosymbiont of Donacia bicoloricornis | reverse complement strand
ATATTAATCCTTATGGAGGTACTATTGAAAAAGTACAATTATTAGATTATTTAGAAAAACTAAATTCTAAAAAATTTTTTACCTTATTAAGAAAAAATAAAAATTTTGTTTATCAAATAAGAAGTGGTATAATTCAAAAAAAACACAATAAAAAATATCAATTTTTTAATAAAAACAATAAATTTTTTTCAGAATCATCTAATTTTAAATTAGAAAAAAATAAAAATATATTAAAAATACCCTTATTTTTTATAAATAAAAATATTTTATATATCAAAATTTTCTCATTTAAAAGAGGAGATTATTTAATAAAAATTAATCATCAAGTTTTTAATAAAAGTTTAAAACCTATTAAAATAGGTATATTTGGACAAATAGATAAATCTATTAACACACCTAAGAAATATTTAGATAAAAAATATAACAGTATCTCTATTAAAAAATTTGATAATATAGCTATTTCTACAGATTTTAATAAGTTTAAAAAATATAAATTTTCTAAAATTTTAAAAAAAAAAATAAATCTTTATACTAGTAAAGGATGGATAGCTGTATTACAACAATATTTTACTTCAGCCTGGATTATTCCTAATTTTTCTAAACGAAATAATATATATATAAAAAAAAATGTTGATAATACTATTAGTGCTGGTTTTAAATCTTCTTATTATTCTATTTTACCAAAAAAAAAACATAATTTTTTATCTACTATATGGATAGGACCTAAAATTCAAAATAAAATGTCTAAAATAGCACCTTTTTTAGATCTAACCATAGATTATGGTTTTTTAGGGTTTTTATCTAAACCATTATTTAATTTATTAAATTTATTATTTTATTTAATAGGAAATTGGGGATTTTCCATTATTATTATTACCTTAATTATAAGGATAATTACATATCCATTGTCTAAACAACAATTTATTGCTATAAATAAAATGAATTTTTTACAACCACAAATTAAATTAATAAAAGATAAATTTAGTAATGATAAAGAACGGTTAAACAAAGAGATAATTCTTTTATATAAAAAAGAAAATTTAAATCCATTAATGGGATTTATTCCTTTTATTATACAAATGCCTATTTTTTTAGCCTTATATTATACATTAACTAATTCTATAGAATTAAGACATGCTCCATTTATTTTTTGGATTAAAGATTTATCATCAGAAGATCCATATTATATTTTACCAATTATAATGAGTATTACTATGTTAGTAATACAAAAAATTTCTCAAAATAATGTGAATAATAATTCATCACAAGAACAATTTACATATATTATACCTATTATTTTTAGTTTATTTTTTTTATGGTTACCTTCAGGATTAATTCTTTATTATATAATAAATAACTTAATAACTATTTTGCAACAAAAATGGATTTTTTATAAAATAAATAATAAAAATTATTACATACAATAATTAGATTATGAAAAAACAAAAAAATACAATAATAGCAAGAGCCACTCCTCCCGGACAAGGAAGTATAGGAGTAATAAGAATATCTGGTGATAAAGTAATAGATGTAATAAAATATGTATTAAAATTAACTTATATTAAACCAAGATATGCACATTATTTACCTTTCTTTTATAAAGAAAAAATTATAGATAAAGGTATAGTATTATGGTTTCCAAAACCTAATTCTTTTACTGGAGAAGATATTTTAGAATTACAATGTCATGGGAATTCCATTTTATTAGATTTATTAATAAATAATATTTTAAATATTTCAGGAATTAGAATGGCAAATCCAGGAGAATTTTCTAAAAGAGCTTTTTTAAATAAAAAATTTGATTTAACTCAAGCAGAAGCTATTGCTGATATAATTTCAGCTAATTCAAAAGCAGCTATATTTTCAGCAATGAATTTAATGAATGGTAAATTATCACTATTTTTAAAAAAATTTACAAAAATAATTATTAATTTAAGAGTAAAAATAGAATCTTTTCTCGAATTTGATTATAAAATTAATTTTTCTACTTTTTGTAAAAAAATTCTAATAACATTAGAAGATTTACTAAAATTTTTAACAAATATTATAAAATATGTAAAAAATGGTATTAGAATTCGCGAAGGAATTAAAATAACATTAATTGGGCCACCTAATTCTGGAAAATCCAGTTTAATGAACTTAATTACTAATAAAAATATTTCTATAGTAACTAATATTCCTGGTACAACTAGAGATATTCTACATGAAAATATTTATATAGATTCTGTACCTATAGAAATTATAGATACTGCTGGTATCAGAAATACTAATAATCAAATTGAAATATTAGGTATTAAAAAAACTCTTAAAGAGATCAAAAATTCTAATTATTTATTTTTAGTAATAGAAGACAAAATGTCAGAGCATAATTTATCTAAAATTATTAAAAAATATTTAAAAAATTTTATAAAAAATATCCCTGTTCTCATTATACGTAATAAAATAGATTTAACAAATAATATTCCTGAAGTAATATATAATAATACTTATACAAGTATAAAAATATCTATTAAAAAAAAAATGGGAATATTAAATTTAATAGATTTTATAAAAAAAAAAATTTTAAATAAAAATACAAGTGAAGATCAATTTACAGCAAGAGAAAGATATTTAAATATTTTTAATTCTATTTATAAACACCTTATAGAAGGGAAAAAAAATTTTTTAAACACAAATTCTATAGAATTATTAGCTGAAGATATTAGATTAATACAAAAAAAATTAGATTCTATTACTGGAAAATTTTATTCTGAAGATTTATTAAATAGTATTTTTTCTCAATTTTGCGTTGGTAAATAAAATTTATGCCTGAATTACCTGAAGTAGAAGTAATTAAAAATATGATAAAACCCTTTTTAAAAGGAAAAATAATTAACTATTCTATAGTTAGAACTAAAAAATTAAAGTATATTATTCCTATTAATATTTTTAAAATAAAAAACAAGAAAATTCTAGATATTAAAAGAAGAGGTAGATATATTATAATAATTTTATTGAAAAATACAATTATTATACATTTAGGTATGACCGGAATATTATCTATTATTAATAATAAAAATAATATTTTTTATGATAAACATGATCATATTGATTTAATTATAAATAACAATTTTATTTTAAGATATACCGATATAAGAAAATTTGGATTTTGGATATGGGAAACAAAAGATTATAAAAAAAATATATTTCTAAAAAAATTAGGACCTGAACCATTAAAAAATAAATTTAATAATTTATATTTATATGAATTTACAAAAAAAAAAAATATTTATATCAAAACATTGATAATGGATAATAAAATTGTAACTGGAATAGGAAATATATATGCAAATGAATCTTTATTTTTATCAAAAATTTCTCCATTTCGTATATCTCATACTTTAAATTTAAAAGAAATTACAATTTTAGTTAAAAATATTAAATATATTTTATATAAATCAATAAAATATGGTGGATCTACTATAAATAATTATAAATTACCCAATAATAATATTGGAAATTTTACTCAATATTTTTTTGTATACGGAAGAAAAAATAAATTATGTAAAATATGTAAAGAACAAATTATCAGCAAAACACAAAGAAATCGAAGTACATTTTTTTGTTATAAATGTCAAAAATAAATTATTAATCTAATAAAGATGTAATTTGATTATATGTTTTATATTTTCCTAAAATTATTCTACTTAATATTACTAAAAATAAAGAAATAGTTATTAACATTGTTGCTAAAACATTAATTTCAGGAGTAATACCTATTTTAGACATTGAATAAATTTTTAAGGGTAGTATTTCATATTCTGGTCCTGTAACGAAAGTTGATATTGTTATATCATCCATAGATAAAGCAAAACTTAATAACCAACTCGAAATAATAGTAGGAGATATTAAGGGGAGTATAATTTTTATTAAAATAATAATTTCATTAGCACCTAAATCTTTTGCAGCTTCTATCATTCGATTATCAAAATCTTGTAATCTAGAATGAATTGTAATTACTACATAAGGAAAACAAAATGTAATATGTGCAAATAATAAAGTCCAAAAACCTAAAGATAAATTTAAAAAAATAAATAATAATAATAAAGAAATACCCATTACAATATCAGGAGAAATAATTACTATAAATAGTAAAGTATTTATAAAAGATTTAATATGCATATTAAAATGATATAATGATAATGCAGTTAATAATCCAAAAAATGTTGTAAAAGTTGCTGTAATAATTGCGATAAGTAAAGAATGATATGTTACTTTTAATAAAGAAGTATTATTTATAATTAATTGATACCATTTTATGGTAAATCCTTGCCATAGCATACCAAAACGTGATGAATTAAAAGAATTAATTATTAATAAAATAATAGGTATATAAAAGCAAAAATAAATTAAATATAGAAATATCATTCTACATAAATATTTAAACATTTTGTTTAAATTCCTTTTTATTTAAAAATTTAATAATTTTAAAATATAAAATTAATAAAATACCTGTGAATAATGTTATTATTGTACTTGTAGCAGCACCTAACGGCCAATCTCTAATATTTAAAAATTGATTTTTAATAATATTTCCTATTAATAAATTTTTAGCTCCTCCCATTAAATCGGAAATATAAAACATTCCCATACTAGATAAAAAAACTAGAAGACACCCTGCTATAATTCCTGAAGTAGTTAAAGGTATTATTATATAAAAAAATATTTTCCAATATTGTGCTCCTAAATCTTTAGCTGCTTCTATACATAATTGATCTAATTTTTCAAAACTAGAATAGATTGGTACTATCATAAAAGGTAATAAAATATATACTAATCCTATTATTATAGCAGTAGGAGTATATATTATATGAATAGGAGAACTAATAATTTTTAGATATATTAAAATATTATTAAACCATCCATTAATTCCTAAAAATATTTTAAGACAATATATTCTGATTAATGAATTAACCCAAAATGGTAAAAATAAAAAAAATAACATTAAAGATTTTTTTTTATCAGATATTTTTGTTAGACACCATGCAAATGGATACCCTATTAAAAGACATATTATCATAGTGATAAATGAAATAAATAAAGAGTTTATAAATACTTTAATATATAAAAAATCTAATAAATTTAGATAATTATTAAAAGAAAATTTAAATTTAATCAGATTACAATTATCTTTTTTTAAAAAACTAATTATAATTATAATTATATTAGGTAATAAAATAAATAATATTAACCAACTAATAATTATAAAAATAATAATTTTTTTAAAATATCCCATTACCCTTTTCATAAGGTAATACAACCTCCCATGTTTCGACCCAATTTATTAACATTTTTTGATTTAAGGAATGATCAACATAAGGATCATTTTCATTAAAAAATTCACTTACAACAATAATTTTACCATTATTAAGTTTTAATATAGATTCTAAAGTCATCCCTTTATAATTTTTTTCTTTTATATAACCAATCAAACCTGTATTTAAATTAGTTTCATTATTAATTTCTTTAATTCTTAAATCTTCTGGTCTTAATAAGACATGTATTTTTTCTCCAACCGTAATATAAAATGGAACTTTTATTTTACATATATAACCTTCTAAATTAGCTAATACTTGATTAGAATTAAATTTTTTTAAAATTAAAGCATCAAATATATTTATATCACCTATAAAGTTAGCAACAAATAAATTTTTAGGCTCTTCATATATTTCTCTTGGTGAACCGTCTTGTTCTATTATTCCATTTCGTAATAAAATAATACGATCTGATATACTTAAAGCTTCTTCTTGATTATGGGTTACTAAAATAAATGTAATACCTAATTTTCTTTGTAATGCTTTTAATTCATTTTGCATTTTTTTACGTAATCTATAATCTAAAGCTGATAATGGTTCATCTAATAATAATAATCTAGGTTTATTAATTACAGCTCTTGCTATAGCAACTCTTTGTTGCTGGCCTCCAGATAATTCATGAGGTTTTCTATTTATAAATTTTTTTAATTGTACTATATCTAAAATATTTTCAACTTTTTTAAGTATATCTTTATATGATTTTTTCTGCATTCTTAATCCAAAGGCTATATTATCAAACACAGACATATGGGGAAATAAAGCATAATTTTGGAAAACAGTATTTATTTGCCTTTTTTCTGCTGGATGTTGTGTTATTTCTTTTTCATTAAGAAAAATAAAACCACTATCTACCTTCTCTAAACCTGCTATTAAACGTATAATAGTTGTTTTCCCAGAACCAGATGGACCTAATAAAGTAATAAATTCTCCATCATTTATATTTAAATTTAAATTATAAATAATTTGTTTGTTTGTAAAAGATTTATTAATATTAATTAATTTAATTAATGTCTTTTTTAAAGATTTTTTTTCCATAATAATAATACTCTATTTTATAAAATATTATTTTTTATTTAATTGTTAATTTATATTTTTAAAAAATAACTATAAATATTTAAATTTATTTTTAATAGAATTAAAAATTTTATTCTAGTTAATTAATGGAATTCCTTTTTCAATAATTCCACCTCCTAAACAAATTTTACCATTATAAAATACAGCAGATTGTCCTTTTGTAATACTAGAAATAGGAGTATATAAATATACTTTAATTCTATTATTTTCTAAAAAAATAATTTTGCATTTTACATCTTTTTGTCGATATCTAGTTTTAATTGTATATTTATTTTTAATATTTTTTGGTATATAATTTATCCAATTAACTTTTTTTACTATTAAACCGATAGAATATAAATATAAATTTTTTCTACCTTGTATAGTAGTTAACAAGTTTTTTTTTATATTTTTTTTATAAACATACCATGGTTTTTTTTCATATAATACAGACCCCCCTAAACCAATACCTTTTCTTTGTCCTATAGTATAATGAATTAATCCTTTATGTTTTCCTATAATTTTACCATTAATATTAACTATATCTCCTGATGGAGATGATATATATTTATTTAAAAATTTAGGAAAATTTTTTTCACCTATAAAACAAATTCCTGTTGAATCTTTTTTATTAGCATTAATAAATTTAAGTTTTTTTGCAAAATATCTTACTTCTGTTTTTTTTAATCCTCCAATAGGAAATAAAATTTTTTTTAATTGTTTTTCTTTTATTGTATATAAAAAATAACTTTGATCTTTATTCGAATCAATTCCTCTTAATAAAAAAAAATTATTTTTTATTTTTTTACAACGAACATAATGACCTGTACTGATAAAATCAGCTCCTAAATTATTAATAGCAAAATTCATAAAATATTTAAATTTAATAATTTTATTACATAAAATATCGGGATTTGGTGTATATCCCTTCTTATATTCAGAAAGAAATTTCTTAAAAACATAATCCCAATATTCAGATGAGAAATTAATTTTATGTAGAGGAATTTTTAATTTTTTACAAATTATTTCTGCATCATATAAATCTTTTTGAATATTACAAGTATTATCTTTATCATCTTCTTCCCAATTTTTCATAAATAATCCTTCTACCTGATAATTTTGTTTTTTTAACAACCATGCAGAGAAAGAAGAATCTATACCTCCTGACATTGCAATTATTACTTTTTTTTTAAACATAAATTTTATAAAATATTAATTTGATATAAATAAGTTTAATTAATAATATTTTAAAAATATATTTATTACTAATATTTTTTATATTTTTTTTATAGTTTTTATCCCTAATAAATATAATCCTTTTTTTAAAAATAATGATGTTAAAAAAACTATTTTTAATCTACTAATTTTTAATATTTTATTATTTATATTCAAAATATTACAATTTTCATAAAATGAAGTAAATAATACTGTTATTTTATATAACCAATTACATAATATATGTGGAGTGCCTTCATTAACAATTTTTAAAATAATTTCTTCAAAGTCTAAAAATGATATAGCAAGATCAAATTCATAATGATTTATAAAACAAATTTCTAAATCTAAAAAATTTTTTAAATTAACATTAGATTTTTTTAATAAAGATATAGCTCTGACATAAGCATATTGTATATATAAAGATGTATTTCCATGTAAAGATAACATTTTATCCCAATTAAAAATATAATTATTTATTCTATTTTTAGATAAATCAGCATATTTTATTGCTCCAATACCAATTTTATAAGATAAATTTTCTAACATATTCTTATTAAGAAAAGGATTTTTTTTAAGAATTATATTTTTAGCTTTTAAAATAGATTTATTAATTAAATCATTTAATTTTATATTTTTTCCTTCTCTTGTTTTAAAAGGTTTGTTTTTATTATTCAAAATCATTCCAAACATATGATGTTCTAATTTTACGTTAGAAGATACATATTTTGCTTTTTTTACTATGTGAAAAATTTGTTTTAAATATTGATTTTGACGTGCATCAACATAATAAATAATTCTATTTGCTTTAAACTTTTCATAACGATATTTAATACATGCAATATCAGTTGTAGCATAAAGATAAGCTCCGTCTTTTTTTTGAATAATAACTGCCATTAATCCCCCTTTTATATTTTTCATCCCTTCTATGGGAATAATAATAGTTCCATTATTATTAATAGCTATTCCTTTTTTTTTTAAATCTATAATTATGTTTGATAACATGTTATTATATGTACTTTCTCCCATAGTATCAAAACATGTTAATTTAATATCAAGTTTCTTGTATAATTGATAATTATAATCCATTGTAATATCAACTATTTTTTTCCATATTTTTAAACAAGAAAGATCTTTATTCTGTAATTTAACTACATATAATCTAGCCTTTTTTGCAAAATTTATATCTTCAATATATTTTTTTTGAGCTTGTTTATATAATTTTTCTATATCAGAAAGTAATAAATTTAATTTTTTATTATTTAATTTTAAAAAAGCTATAAGTATACCAAAATTTGTACCCCAATCTCCAATATGATTAGATTTAATAACATTATGCCCAACAAAAGATAAAATTCTTACAATAGAATCTCCTATAATTGTAGATCTTAAATGACCAACATGCATTTCTTTAGCTATATTAGGACTTGAATAATCAATAACAATATTTTCTGATACAATTTTTTTTGTTAATCCAAGTGTCTTAGAAGTAATTAATAAATTAATTTGTTTTGATAACCATTTTTTTTTAATAAAAAGATTAATAAATCCTAATTTAGATATTGTAATTTTAGATACTATTTTTTTTAAATTTAAATATTTTACTACTTTTATAGCTAAATCATTAACATTGATATTTAAATCAATAGCTGCAGATATAATACCATTAATTTGATAATGTCCTAATTCTTTTATTTTACATGAACGTAAAATAACATTATATTTTTTTGGAATACCTGCTTGTATCATAGATTGATGAATTTTTTTTGAGAGAAGTTTTTTTATATTCATATATTTTTCTTTTTTATTATTTTAAATAATATATATAAATAG
>NZ_CP046186.1:424928-430860 GCF_012567955.1 Enterobacteriaceae endosymbiont of Donacia bicoloricornis | reverse complement strand
AAAAAATATTTATTTTAAATTAAGGATTTATAAATGGAAAAAAAAATTTATTGTGGTCAAATTAATAAAGAACATATAAATCAAGAGATAATTATTTATGGTTGGGTTGATAGCTACCGAAATTTAGGAAAATTAATTTTTGTTAATATAAAAGATAGAGAAGGTATTATTCAAGCAGTATTTTATCCTCAATATAAAACAGCATATGATATAGCAATTATATTGCGTAATAATTTTTGTGTAAAAATTAAAGGTAAAATAGTAGAAAGAACAAAAAAAAATAAAAATTTTAATTTACTAACTGGAGAAATAGAAATTGTGGTATTTAACATATTTATTCTTAATAAATCTAAGTCATTACCTATTAATAATAGTCTTCTTAATAAAGAAGAAGTAAGATTAAAATATCGGTATTTAGATTTAAAACAAAAAAAAATGATTAAAATTTTAAAAAAAAGATCTATAGTAATAAATTATATTAGAAATTTTTTAGAAAAAAATAATTTTTTAAATATTGAAACTCCTATTTTAACAAATTCGACTCCAGAAGGATCTAGAGATTATTTAGTTCCAAGTAGAATTCACAAACATAATTTTTATGCATTACCCCAATCTCCACAAATTTTTAAACAATTATTAATGATTGCTGGATTAGACCGTTATTATCAAATTGCTAAATGTTTTCGAGATGAAGATTTACGTTCTGATCGTCAACCAGAATTTACACAAATTGACATAGAAATATCTTTTATAAAATCAGAAATATTTAGATTTTTTATAGAAAAAATAATTTCTAATATATGGAAAAATGTAAAAAATATATTTTTAGATAGATTTAAGGTTTTTACTTTTAAAAAGTCAATGAAATATTTTGGTACAGATAAACCTGATTTAAGAAATAAATTAAAACTAATAGATTTAAGTAATTTTTTTATTAAAAAAAATAAAAATAGAATAATTTCTATTTCTATTAAAAATAAATATTTAGTTAATTCAAAAATAAAAAATTTAAATAAATATATTTCCTACATAAAGAAATATAAAACAAATGATTTAAATATATTTAAGGTAGATAATAATAAATTAATAAATATTTTAAATACAAATGATAATTTTATTACCAATTTAAATAGCGAACAAATTAAAAATATTATTTATAAAAATGATTGTCATCATAATGACATTATTTTTATTGGAACAGAAATTGTTAATGATAACATATCATCTATGGGATATTTACTAAAAAAATTAGGAAAAGATTTTAATCTTATTAAAAATGATGAATGGCATCCATTATGGGTAATTGATTTTCCTTTATTTAAAAAAAATAAAATAGGTCATTTTATTCCAATGAATCATCCATTTACATCTCCAAAAAAAAAATTTATTGATAATATAGACTTTTTTTTACAAAAAAAACCCCATGAAATTATATCTGATTCATATGATTTAGTAATTAATGGTTATGAAATAGGAAGTGGTTCTTTACGAATAAATAATTATAAAATACAAAAAAAGATATTTAATTTTCTTAAAATAAATAAAATAATTCAAAAAAAAAATTTTGGTTTTTTTTTAGAAGCTTTACAATTTGGAACACCTCCTCATTTAGGCATTGCTTTAGGATTAGATCGATTAATTATGTTATTAACTAATACAAATAATATTCGTGATGTTATTGCTTTCCCAAAAACTACATCAGCAAATTGTTTATTAACGCAATCTCCTAATAAAATTGATTTTCATCTATTAAAAGATTTAGGATTATCTTTATCATAAGAAGATAAATTTAAATGCAAATAAATAATAAAAGGAATATAATTTTATGTCTGGACATAGTAAATGGGCTAATACACGTCATCGTAAAAAATTACAAGATAGTAAAAAAGATAAAATATTTTCTAAAATTATTAAAGAATTAAATACAATTATAAATAAAGGAGAAAATTTAAACCCACAATATAATTCTAAATTACGTCTAATTATAGATAAAGCATTATCATTTAACATGAGTAGATCAACAATTAATAATATTATAAAAAAAAAAAAAGGAAATAACAGTCAATTAAAAGAAATTTATTATGAAGGATTTGGACCAAATAAGATTGCATTAATGATACAATGTTTAACTAATAATAATAATAGAACTAGTTCTTTAGTACGTAATATTTTTAATAAAATTGGTGGTAGTTTAAAACAAAAAGGTGCTGTTAGTTATTTTTTTAAAAAAAACATTTTTGTCTCATATTCATATAAAAATAATTTAAATTATATTCTTGATATAGCAGAAAAATTAAAAGCAGATGATATTGATTTAAATAAGAAAAACATAAAAATTATTTTTTCAAAAAAAAAATATAAAATTTTTACTAAAACAATAAAGAATTTTAAAATTAAACCAATAAAAATTAAATTAATTATTGAACCATTTATAAAAAAAAAAATTGATATTTTCACAAAAAATCAATTATTTACTTTTTTTTCTTTATGCAAAAGATATGAAGATATAAAAAATATTTATCATGATGCCGAAATTTAATAAATAATTATTTTTTTAACTTTAAAGATAAAATATTATGACAATAATTTTAGGTATTGATCCAGGATCTAGAATTACAGGATATGGACTAATAAGAAAACTTAAAAATAATAAGATTATTTATATTGATAGTGGATGTATTTTAACATTAAAAATTAAGGATTTCCCTACAAGATTAAAAATAATTTATAAAAATATAAGTAGAATAATAAAAGAATTTAAACCAAATAATTTTGCTATAGAACAAATTTTTATGTCTAAAAATGCAAGTTCTGCATTAAAATTAGGTCATGCAAGAAGTGCTGCAATAGTATCAGCTGTAAATCATAATCTTGCTGTTTTTGAGTATTCAGCAAGTAAGGTTAAAATGATGATAGCTGGTATTGGTAATGCAACGAAAAAACAATTACAAGATACAGTATTTACGTTATTAAAATTATCTTTTTATCCACAAAAAGATGTAGCTGACGCATTAGCAATTGCAATTACACATAGTCGTCTTTATTTATAACAAAATTACTAAAAATTTTTTAAAATAGATATTTTAATTACATTTTTTAATAATTAATTTTTTTATTATTAAAAAATGTTTTTAATATAAATTTTTATTTATAAATTTCTAATATAGGATCAATACCTGCAATAACATTGCCAGAATATTTTCTTATTTTATTAATATCTTCAATATTAGAAATTATTACTGGAGTATATATAGATTTCACAGTTTTCTTTAAAAAAACTAAATCTAACTCAATAATTATTTCTCCTTTTTTTACTATATTAGTTTTTTCAAAATTAAATTTTCTTACAAATCCTTTTCCTTTTAATTTAACTGTATCAATTCCAAAATGTACAAATAATTCAATTTTATTTAATGTTTTTATTGAAAAAGCATGATTAGTTTCAAATATTTTCCCAATGACTCCGTCAACAGGAGCAACAATAATATTTCCTGTTGGATTAATTGCAATACCATCTCCTACAATTTTATCTGCAAAAACAACATCAGGAACTTTTTCTATATCTATTATATTACCTGAAATAGGAGCAAATATTTTAGTAATTTCAATTTTTTTTTGTTTTTTTTTAAAAAAATTAGAAAAAATATTCATTTATTTTCCTTTTAGAAAAATTATTTTTTTTTATTAAATTTTAATAATAAATTTTTGATATTTTTAATTGTAGGTTGTAATAAAACATTATCTGCTAATTCTTTTGCCTTAACCATTTTTATATTACGAATAATGTTTTTAATTTTTGGAATAGAAATAGCATTCATACTTAATTCATTTAATCCCATACCTAATAAGATAGGAAGATAAAATTCATCACTTGCTAATTCTCCACACATTCCTGTCCATTTTCCTACCTCATGTGAGGCATCTATTACTTTTTTTATTAAAAATAATATAGCAGGATGAATTGGATTATACAAATGTGAAATTAAATCATTACCTCTATCTACTGCTAAAGTATATTGAGTTAAATCATTAGTCCCTATACTAAAAAAATCTATTTCTTTTATTAAATGATGAGCTATTATAGCTGATGCTGGAGTTTCTATCATTATCCCTATAGGAATATTTTTATTAAAATCATATCTTTGTTTTTGTAATTGTTTTTTTAAAAAACTTAATTCTTCTTTTAGAAATAAAACTTCTTCTACTGAAATAATCATAGGAAACATTATATATAATTTACCAAAGAATGATGCTCTTAATATAGCTCTTAATTGTGTATGTAGAATATTTTTACGATCCATACTTATTCTAATAGCTCTATAACCTAAAAAAGGATTTTCTTCTTTAGGTAAATTCATATATGGTATTTTTTTATCACCTCCTATATCCATAGTTCTAATAATAACTGATTTATTACACATATTTATAGCAACAGTTTTATAAATATTAAATTGTTCTTCTTCTGAAGGCAAAGAAGTACGGTTCATAAATAAAAATTCTGTTCTATATAAACCAATACCATCAGCACCATTTTTTTCAATATTATGTAGCTCTTTTAATGATCCTATATTAGCACATATTTTTATTTTAAAATTATCTTTAGTTTTAGCTGGTAAATTACTATTTTTTTTTAATTTTTCTTTTTCTTTTATATATTGTTTAAAAAATATTTTTTTTTCTTTAATTTCTTTTATAGAAGGATTTATATAAATTAAATTATTAATACTATCTAAAATAATATAATCATCTGTTTTAACTTTATTTGTTATGTTTCCTGTTCCAACAATTGCTGGTATTTCTAATGAACGTGCCATTATAGCTGTATGAGAAGTTTTACTTCCTAAATCAGTAATAAAACCTAAAATTTTTTTTAAATTCAATTGAGCTGTTTCTGAAGGTGTAAGATCTTTTGCAATTAAAATTACTTTTTTATTTATTTGATCTAAATTTATAACATTTAAATTTAAAATATTTTTTATTAAACGATCTCCAATATCTTTTATATCAATAATTCTTTCTTTTAAATATTTATCATCTAAATTTTCTAATATTTTAATTTGAGATTTTATTACTGAATCTACAGCAGCATCTGCTGTAGATAAATTATTTTTTATTAAAAAAATAATTTCTTTAGTCATTTCTTCATCTTCTAAAAGAAGAAGATGACCATCAAGAATTGTTTTTTTTTCAGAATTTAAATTATTTAATAATTTTTTTTTTATATACTCTAGTTCTTTTATAGATTTTTTTTGGCTATTTAAAAATTTATTAATTTCTATATTTATTTGATTATCAGTAATTTTATTACGATTAATAATAATATTATTTTTTTTTAATAAAAAAGCTTTACCAAAAGAAATACCAGGAGAAGCTAAAATTCCTGAAATCATATTTTTACCTCTGTTAAATAATAATTTAATATCCATATTATTGAAACTTTAATTTAAATAAATTACTTAATTAAGTTATTAATTAGTAAAATATTTATAAAATATATTTTTTTATTACAAAATTAAAGAATTATTTTATAATTTTTGAATAATTTTAGTCAAATGTTCTATAGCATTTTTTTCATCTATTCCTGAAACTGTTAAAAGAATTGAAGTTCCTTTAGTTAAACCTAAAGTTTGAATTTTAAATAAACTTTTAGCATTTACTGTTTTTCCTTTAGATGTAATTGTAATATCTGATATAAAATTTTTAGCTTCTTTTACAAAGAGTGCTGCTGGACGAGTATGAAAACCATGATTATTATGAATAATAATTTCTTTTTGTAACATTATTTTATCCTAATTTTTAATATATTTTAAAATAAATATATAATGATTAAAATATTAATATTTATTCAGTAATAATAAGTTAAATTTATATTAATAATTAATTTTTATATATTTAAACATTTTATTTTATAAATAACATAGATAAATTATCT
>NZ_CP046186.1:422757-424598 GCF_012567955.1 Enterobacteriaceae endosymbiont of Donacia bicoloricornis | reverse complement strand
GTTATATTGTGTTGAAAATATAAAAAATAAAATTTTACAATTAAAAAAGTTTGATATAATTAGATTTGCACAAAAATCTTGTTCTAATATCAATATTTTAAAAATTATGAGACATGAAGGAGTTAAAGTCGATGCTATTTCATTAGGAGAAATAGAAAGAGCTTTGATTGCTGGTTATGATCCTAAAAAAAATAATGATATTGTATTTACTTCTGATATTTTTGATACACAAACGTTAAAACGTGTTATTGAATTAAATATTACTGTAAATATTGGATCAATGGATATGATACATCAATTAGGTAGTATTTCTAAAGGACATAATATATGGTTAAGAATTAATCCTGGTTTTGGACATGGTCATAATAAAAAAACAAATACAGGAGGAGAAACAAGTAAACACGGGATTTGGTATAAAGATTTAAAAAAATCAATTTATTATATAAAAAAATATAATTTAAATTTAATTGGAATACATATGCATATAGGATCAGGAGTTAATTATTATCATTTACAAAAAGTATGTAATTCAATGTTAAATAATGTTTTACAACCTTATATGCCAAAAATTAATATTATTTCAGCCGGAGGAGGATTATCTATACCTTATAAAAAAAATGATATAAAAGTAAATACTAATCATTATTTTACATTATGGAATAATACAAGAAATATTATTAATAATTTTTTTAAAAAAAATGTTCAATTAGAAATTGAACCAGGAAGGTTTTTAGTAGCAGAATCAGGCATTTTAATTTGTCAAGTATGTGCGATAAAAAATATAAAAAAAAGAAAATTTGTTATAGTAGATGCAGGTTTTAATGATTTAATTAGACCTGTAATGTATGGTAGTTACCATTATATATCTGCAATTTCATCTAAAGGTGAAGATATGTCTAATAACTCAAAAATTGCTACTATTGTAGCAGGACCTTTATGTGAATCAGGAGATATATTTACACAGATAGATAATGGAGAAATTTCTTATTTTATGTTACCTATAGTAAAAATTGGTGATTATTTAATTTTTCATGATACTGGAGCATATGGAGCATCAATGTCTTCTAATTATAATAGTAGACCATTAATACCTGAAATTTTAATTGAAAATAATATCCCTAAAATTATCAGACGTCGTCAAAAAATACAAGAATTAATTAACTTAGAATTATTTTAAAAAAATTTTTAATGATTATTTCTTAATAAGGAATTTAAAAATTTTTTTTTAAAATATAAAGCTTTGGGGAAAATAGATATAATTTTACCTAAATGATTTATTGTCTTAGTAAAAGATTTTTTATTTCCTTTATTTTTTATTGATAAAATATAACCATTATAAGAATTTATGTTTTTTATTTTACCTAAAATTAATAACTTAATTAAATTATTCCAATCATAATTTAACTTTATTTTATCATTTATAGTTGGTACCCAAAAAAATGGTTTACCTATTTTTCGTTTAAAAAAAGGTATATTTATATCTCTAATAATAGGTATCCATAAAATTTTAGATAATTTATTATATAATTTACTTTTATAAAAACATAAAACATTTTTATTAACTAAAGGTAAAGAACAAATAAAAATATCATTAATAATTTTATTATTTAAATTAATAGTTATTGTTTTAATTTCTATACCAAGATATGGTATATCTTGATTAGATTTATGATTATGTTTTTTACCTATTAAATAAAATTCTATTAATTTTCCTATTAATCCTTTATCGTTTTTAGAATTATTAGATATTTTATAATTTAACCATCTCATAATATCTATTATTGAATATCCTGTTATTAATTGTGCTCTTAAAAAGAGAATGTTTTCATTAGGAATAAAAG
>NZ_CP046186.1:416151-422706 GCF_012567955.1 Enterobacteriaceae endosymbiont of Donacia bicoloricornis | reverse complement strand
ATATTAATATTAATTAATTAATTTTTAATATAAGAAAATGTATAAAAAATATTTTTTATTTCCACACATAAATCCTATTTTTCTAAAAATAGATAAAATTAATATTTATTGGTATGGTATTATGTATTTTATTAGTTTTATTTTAATAAAAAAAATTTCTTATTTAAAAAATAAAAATAATAATTTTTGGAAAAAAGAAGAAGTTAATAATTTATTATGTTTATGTTTTTTAGGTTTATTATTAGGAGGGAAATTAGGATGTACATTAATATATAATACACATATGTTTATTAAAAATCCTATAATTTTAATAAAAATTTGGCAAGGAGGAATGTCTTTTTTTGGAGGTTTAATAGGTACTATTTTGGTGATATTTTTAATTTCTTTTTTTAAAAAGAAAAATTTTTTACAAATTACAGATTTTATAGTTCCTATGGTGCCAATTGGTATTGGTATGGGAAGAATAGGAAATTTTATTAATAGTGAATTATGGGGAAAAGTTACAAATGTTTCATGGGCTATTATGTTTCCTAACTCAAATAAAAAAGATTTAATTTACTTGCAAAAAAATTCACAATATAGAGAAATTTTTGTTCAATATGGAAAATTACCTAGACATCCAACACAAATTTATGAATGTTTATTGGAAGGTATAATTTTATTTTTAATTTTAAATATAGTTTTAAAAAAAAACTTATTTATAGGATATAAATCATCTTTATTTTTATTTTTTTATGGTATAATTAGATTTTTTATTGAGTATTTTAGAGAATCTGATATAAAATTTTTTTTTTTAAAAAATCATATTATTTTAACTATTGATCAATTGTTTTCAATAATTATGATAGTTATTGGATTAATTTTATTTATAAAAAAAAAAACATCTTTTAAAAAATAAAATATATATGTTTACACACTACTATTCAAATGATATTAATATATTAATAAATATAATAAAAATACAAATTAAAAAAAAACCTTTAAAAAATCCTTTAACTCCAGAAATAATTGTATTTGATAAACATAAAAATTTTTCTAAATTAATTAAAATAAATTTTTCAAAAATTTTAGGCATATATAGTAATATTAAATTTATCTCTTTTGATAAATTTATTTGGGATATTTTTATCAAAATAATACCTAATATATCTAAAGATAATATTTTATATAAAGATAATATTGTTTGGGTAATATTATTATTACTTCCTAAATTAATATCTACTAAAGAATTTATAAATTTTAAAAAAAATTTTGGATCTAAAATTAAAGATTTTAATTATTTATTTCAAATATCTACTCAAATTTCTAATTTATATTATGATTATCAAAAAAATAAACCAGAATTATTATTTTTATGGGAGAAAAAAAAATTTTTTTCATCTATAAATAAAGAACATCAAATATGGCAATCTAAACTATGGAGAACATTATTAAAATATTATAAAAATATTCTAGGGAGAAAATTATGGTATTATGGCGAATTATTTTATTTTTATGAAAAAAATAAAAAAAATGTATTATTTAAATATAATTTAATTCCAGAAAGAATTTTTTTATTAGACATACAGAATATTCCCTTAATATATTTAAATTTACTAAAAAAAATAGAAAAATATATAGAAATACATATTTTAACGTGTACTCCTTCTAAATATTATTGGGGTAATACTTCTAAAAGTAATAAAAAAAAAAATACTAATTTTAATACATTACTATTTTCTTGGGGTAATTATTGTTTAAATAATATAAATAAATTAATAAATATATCTTCTAGATATATTGAAGCTTTTATAGAAAATAAAAATGTAAATTTATTAAATAAAATAAAAAATGATATTTTATATTTTAATGAGAATAATTTAAAATATAAAAAAAAAATTAATTATTTAGATAAATCTATTCAAATAAATATTTGTGAAGATTTTTATACTGAAATAAAATTATTATATAATAATATATTATATACTTTAAAAAAAAATCAAAATTATTTTTTACATGACATTATTGTTATATCTCCTAATTTAGAATTGTATGTTCCTTATATTAATACAATATTTAAAAATATTGATATACCTATTAATGTATATTCTAATTATGATAAAATAAGAAATTTAGATATTTTAAATAAGTTTTTATTTTTATTAAAAATACCTTATATAGATTTAACTCCTAAAGAAATATTTTTTTTATTAGATGATGATTATATCTCTAATAAATTTCTTTTAAAAAAAAATGATTTAGAACATTTACATTTTTGGATAAAAGATTTAGGAATTAAATATGGATTAAATATAAAAAATTTTCATAGTATTAAATTACCTAAGGATCAATATACATGGAAATTAGCTATTTATCGTATATTTTTAGGTTTTGCTTTAGATCAAAATATAGGTAAATGGAAAAATTTAATTCCATATAATATATCTGTTGGATTATCAAGAGAATTAATAGGTAAATTTCTTTATTTTTTAATTCAATTAGAAAAATGGAAAAATAAACTTAATAAAAAATATTGTTTAAAAAAATGGAAAAATATTTTATTAAAACTTTACCAAAATTTTTTTCCTAAAAAAAAATTTATAAATAAAAATATAAATTTTATTTTAAAAAAAATTTTTTTATTTCTTGATTATGGTATTAATATAAAATATAAAAAAAAAATTTCAGTTAAAATAATTATAAAAAAAATTAAATTTTTTATTAAAAAAAAACATAAATTTTTTTTATTTGCTATAAATAAGATTAATTTTTGTTCTTTAAACATATTTAAAAATATGTTTTTTAAACAAATTTTTGTAATTGGGATGAATAATTATTTTTATACAAAAAAAAAATATCCTATTATATTTGATTTATTACAAACTAATTTTTATAAAAATAATTATTTAGATGAAGAAAAAAATTTGTTTTTAAAAATAATTATTTCTACAGAAAAAAAATTATTTATTAGCTGTACTAATACTAATCAAATTAATAATAATTTATCTAATATAGTAAAAAAATTATTATTTTATATTTCTAAAAATTATTTTTTAAAAAAAAAAACAATTAATGATAATTTTATTAAATATTTTTATCGAAATTATAAAAATAAACATGTTAATATTTTTAACAAAAAAAAACTTAATGTATTTGTTGATCATAATTTTAAGATAAAAAACACCATAAAAAATTTTAAATTAAAAATTAATAATTTAATTAATTTTTGGAAACATCCACTTAAAGGATTTTTTAATCAAAAATTAAAAATATATTTACAAGATCTAAATCAAATAACAACATCTAATACAGAACCATTTACAATTAATTATTTACAAGAATATTTTATAAATAAAAAAATACTACGTGCATTAATTTTAAATGAAAATATTAATGATTTATATTATTTTTATTTAAATAATGGTATTCTACCTTATGGTAATTATGGTGAAATATGGTGGGAAGAAAAAATAAATAAAATTAATCAAATATTTAATTATAAATTTCAAAAATATAAATATACAGAAAAAATCTATAAAATTAATTTTAAAATTTTAAATATTATATTAGAAGGAAAAATAAAAATTTTTGAATACAAACAAGGCTTAATTAAATTTGAACCTAAAATAATAGATATTAAAACTATTTTTAGTCTTTGGATTGAACATTTAATTTTATGTGCAAATAATATTTATAATAAAAAAATAAATTTATTTATTTATGGTTCAAAAAAAACAAAATATAATTTTAAGTTTTTAACAAAAAAAAAAGCTATTTTTTTATTAGAAAAATATATAAATGGTTATTTTTATGGTATAAATAATCCTATGTTTTTACCTATGAAAAGTTCTTGGGCGTGGATAAATAATTGTTTTGATAAAACAAAAAAATGTATTAATAATAATTTATTTATACAAAATCAAGCAAAAAAAATCTTTTTCTATTATTGGAATAATAATAATTTTATTAATGAAAATAATGATCCATATTTTAAAAAATTAAATTTTGATTTAAATAAAGAAAAAGAATGGATAAAAATTAAAAAATTAATAAAAGAATGGATATATGATTTATTATATTATAATAATAATTAATTTAAATTTAAAAAATGATAAAATTAAAAGAATTCAATCCATTTAAAGAAAATTTAAGAGGGCAATATCTTATAGAAGCATCAGCAGGTACTGGAAAAACATTTACTATTATTATCTTATATTTAAGAATGTTATTAGGTTTACATCAAAAAAATTTTAATAATCTTCCATTAACTGTAGAACAAATTTTAGTAGTAACTTTTACTGATATTGCAAAAGAAAATTTATGTAAAAGAATAAAAAACAGTATTCATATATTACGAAAAGGATGTTTAGAAAAGACAAGTAAATATGAAATCATTAATAAATTTATAAAACAAATTAAAGATTATAAAACAGCTAATAATTTATTATTAAAAGCTGAATTAAATATTCATAATGCATCTATTTATACAATACATTCTTTTTGTCAAAAAATTTTAAATTTTAAAAATTATGAAATTTATGATTTTTTTGCTCATAAAAAAATTATCAGTGATGAATCAATTTTACAACAAGAAGCTTCTATTAATTTTTGGAGAAAATATTTTTATAAACTTCCAAAAAAAATAGCAAAAATAGTTTTTTCTTATTGGAAAACTCCTTTTGATTTATTATATACAGTAACTCCTTTTTTATTAAGAAAACCTTTTCCAAAAATTAAATACTTTATTGAAAATAAAGATTTTTATATACAATTTTATAAAAATTTAAAATATATTAAAGTACTAAAAAAACATTGGATTAAATATAAAAATAATATTTTTAATATTATTATCAATTCTAATATAAATAAACATATTTATAATAAAAAATTAATAAATAAATGGATAAATATTATTGATTTATGGAGTGTAACAGAAAATAAAGATAATTTTTATCCTAAAGAAATATCTAAATTCTCGCAAGAATTTTTAAATAAAAAAACGATTAATAATAATAAATTTCCGAAATATATTTTATTTAAAAAAATAGATATTTTTTTAAAAAAATTTAATAATTTAAAATTTTTTATAATTATAAAAGCTATTAAATATATAAATAAATATGTAAAAAAAAAAAAAAATGTAAATAATCAAATTAGTTTTGATGATTTATTAAATATTTTAAATAAAGGATTAAATAGTTTATCTGGTATAAAAATTGCACAAGATATAAAAAAATTATTTCCTGTAATATTAGTAGATGAATTTCAAGATACAGATATCCAACAATATAATATTTTAAAAAAAATATATATTAATACATTAGATAATATTATTATATTCATTGGTGATCCAAAACAAGCAATCTATTCTTTTAGAGGAGCAGATATTTTTACTTATTTAAAAGCGTCTTGCGAGATAAAAAAATGTTATACGTTGACAAATAACTGGCGTTCTTCTAAAACTATGATAAATGGTATAAATAAAATATTTTCTTATAGATCTTATCCTTTTTTATTTAAAAATATTGTTTTTTATCCTACTAAATATACAACTAAAAAATTAAATTATAATTTTATTATTAATAAAAAAATTAAACCAGGTATTACTTTTTGGTTTATTAATAAAATTATTGACATTAATTCATATAAACAGCAAATGGCATATACATGTGCATACGAAATATGTCAATTAATAATATTAGGAGAAAAAAAAAAAGCATTTTTTCAAAAAAATTATAAAAATCAAGATATTACAATGTCAGATATAACAGTTTTAGTCAGAAATCATTTTGAAGCTTCTATTTTACAAAAAGAATTTATTAAATTTAAATTACCTTCCATTTATTTATCTGATTCAAATAATATATTTGAAACACAAGAAGCAAAAGAATTAGTTTTATTATTAAAAACTATTCTACAACCAAATAAACAACAAAAGATTATTAATCTTTTATCAAGTACATTATTTAATGTTAATTTATCTTTTTTTACAAATAGAAAAAAAAAAATTTATCTAGATAAAATAATTGATAAATTTATTAATTATAAATTTATTTGGAAAAAACATGGTATTTTAGCTATGTTAGAAACAATTTTTATAAAAGATATTCTTTTTTATAAAGAAAATATCATTAATGATTTTATAGAAAAAAAAATAAAAAATATTTTATATTTAGGAGAATTAATTCAAATATCATGTATAAATATAATAAATTGTTATCAAACCATAGAATGGTTATTACAACAAATTATACATACTGATAAAAATTTATTAAATAAACAAATAAAATTACATTATGATTTTAATAAAATAAAAATTATGACAATACATAAAGCTAAAGGGTTGCAATTTCCTATTGTTTGGTTACCATTTATTTCTTCAAATATTATAGAATTTATAAATAAAGATGCTATTGTTTATCATGATAGAAAAAATTTTGAATTAATTTTAGATTTTAAAAAAGATAAAGAAAGTAAAAAATTTTTTTTAGAAGAATCACTTGCTGAAAATTTAAGATTATTATATGTTTCATTAACAAGATCTATTTTCCATTGTAGTATTGGAATCGCTAATAT
>NZ_CP046186.1:403918-415643 GCF_012567955.1 Enterobacteriaceae endosymbiont of Donacia bicoloricornis | reverse complement strand
ATGTTAACTAATTGGTTTAATAACATTCTAAAAAAATCAATAAGTAATAAAAATATTATTTTAAATAAAATAAGTAATAAAAATAAAAAAACAGAATTTAAATTTTATTTATCCATAAAAAAAATATTTTCTTCTACAAAATATAATAATCTTATAAACAAATATGATAAATTGTCATATAATTTATCTAAATTAAAATTTAAAGTAATAGAAGGATTTTTATCAGGTATAATTGACTTAATTTTTTTATGGGAGAATAAATATTATATTATAGATTATAAATCAACTTGGTTAGGTAATAATTATAAAGATTATACTAAAAAATATATTGAAAATGATATATGTTTAAATCGTTATGATATACAATATCAAATTTATTCTTTAGCTTTACATAAATATTTACAATATCGTATTACTAATTATAATTATAAAAAACATTTCGGAGGTATAATATATTTATATATTAGAGGTATTAATAGTAAAAAGAATCAGGATGGTATTTGGACAACAAAACCATCTTTAAAATTAATTAACAAATTAAATAAATTTTTTATTTAAATTTATTTTAAAAATATTAAAATCAAATATATGCAATATTTCTTTAAAAAACTATGTGAAATAGGTGTTATTAGATTAACTGATTTTTATTTTGCATCTATATTAACTTCAAAAAAACAAAAATTTTTAAAATATTCAATTGCATTACTTAGTAATAGTATTAGTAAAGGTAATGTTTGTTTACCAATATCTAAATTATATTTAGATATAAAGATTAAAAATCAAAAAAATACATTTTTTATAAAAAAAATAAAAGAAATAAATCAAATTACAAATTGGAAAAAAATATTACTTTTAAATACAGAAATTATTAATAATGGTAATTATATTACCCCTATTATTTTAGAAAATAATTGTCTTTATTTACATAAAATATGGAATGAAGAAAATATAATAGTAGAAAATTTTATTAAAAATAATGTAATATTAATAGATCAAAAAAAAATTAAAAATATATTAAAAATTTTATTTATTAATGAAAATAAAAATACTTCTTTAGAAAAACAGGCTATTTGTGCGGCTTTAACACATAGAATTAGTATTATTAATGGGTCGCCTGGAACTGGTAAAACTAGTATAGTATCTAAAATTATTTTTACATTTATTAAAATTTTTAATAATCCTTTAAAAATTAAAATTGCAGCAACCACTGGAAAAGCTTCTGCAAGATTAACTCAATCTGTAAATTATTTTTTTAAAAAAATATCTTTAAATTTAATAAATAAAAATGAAAAAAAAAACATTCCTAGTAAAGGAACAACTATACATAATTTATTAAAAATAAAAATTTATACTAAAGAAACTTCATATAATGATAAAAATACATTAGATTTAGATCTATTAATAATAGATGAAGCATCTATGATTGATTTTAATCTAATGTCTATTATTCTAAAAGCTTTATCTAAAAAAACTAAATTAGTATTATTAGGAGATGAATATCAATTACCTCCAATAGAGGGTGGTAATATGTTTAAGGATTTATGTTATTTTAAAAAATTTTTTTTTACAAAAAAATATTTTAAATGGTTAAATATTATAAATAATAATAAAGTAAAAAAAAATTATAATATTCCAAGTTTTTTTTTTCGAAATTTTATAACTGTATTAAAATATAATTTTAGATATTTAAATAATTCTGGTATTAATAAATTAGCTTTAATAATTAAAAAAGGGGAAATTAAGAAAATTAAAAAACTATTTTTATCAAAAAAATATAAAGATATCAATTTAATTGATGTCATAAATGACAAACAATATAAATTAATGATTAATTCATTTATTCATGAGTATAAAAAATACTTTATATTTTTACAAAAAAGTAATAACCATAATGATATTTTACAAAAATTTAATTGTTATCAAATAATATGTGCAATTAAACACGGTTTATTTGGTACAAAAATGATTAACAATATTATAGAAAAAGAATTATTTAATGAGAAAATTTTAATAAATAATATTACATATCATAATTGGTACATAGGAAGACCTATTATTATTACTCAAAATAGTAATTTTTTAAACTTATTTAATGGAGATATTGGAATTACTTTTTTTGATAAAAATGATAAAAAACTAAAAATAAAATTTTTATTAGCTAATGGGAAATATCAAATAATTTCTATTAAAAATTTACCTCCTTATAATATAGCTTATGCAATAACTACACATAAAGCTCAAGGTTCAGAATTTCAAAAAATATCATTGGTACTACCAAATAAACTTTATCCTATTTTAACTAGAGAATTAATTTATACTGCCATTACAAGAGCTAAAAAAAAAATAAATATTTACAGTCATAAATTAATTTTTTATAAAGCAATTAAATTAAAAATTAAAAGATTTTCTAATATTAAAAGAAAAATATTTCATTATATGAAAAAAATTATTTATAAATAATTTTTTTAAAAAAAAATTAAGATAATCTTTCTTTAATTCTAGCTGCTTTACCTGTTAATTTACGTAAATAATATAATTTTGATTTTCTTACGTGACCTATTTTTTTAACTTTAATCGAATTAATTATTTTAGAATATAAAGGAAAAATACGTTCCACACCAATACCATTAGACAATTTTCTAATTGTAAAAGAACAATTAAAACTATTTTTTTTAACTAAAGAAATTACAATACCTTCAAAAGTTTGAAGTCTTTTTTTTGTTCCTTCAATAACCCAAATTTTTATTTTTAATGTATCTCCCACCCTAAAAGTAGGAAATTTATTATAATTTTTTAATTGTTCTTTTTCTACATAAGAAATTATGTTATTCATTTTTACTCCATAATATTACTTATTTTTTAAATAAGATTTTTTAAAATTTTGAAATAAAACTTTTTCTTTTTTTGTTAGTTTTTTTTTTTTGAATAAATCAGGTCTTTTTATCCAAGTTATTCCTAAAGATTGTTGTAATTTCCATTCTTTTATTTTTTTATGATCTCCTGATAGCAATATGGAAGGTACAATATTTTTTTTTTTTAAATTTGTTAATATTTTAGGATTAGTATAATTAGGAGCATCTAATAAACCATTATTAAAAAAAGAATCAGTATTACAAGACGATATATTATTTAATACACCAGGTATTTGTCTTACTAATATATCTAATAATACCATCGCTGGTAATTCACCCCCACTAAGAATATAATCACCAATTGATATTTCTTCATCTACAAAATTATCAATAACACGTTCATCTATACCTTTATATCTTCCACAAATAAATATCATTTGATGATATGATATTAATTTTTTTATATAAGAAATATTAATTTGTTTACCTTGGGGAGATAAATAAATTATTTTAACATTCTTTTTCATTTCTAATTTTGCTTTATAAATAGATTTTATTAGGGGTTCTGCTTTCAATATTACACCTCCTCCACCCCCATAAATATTAGAATCTATTTTATTAAATTTATTTCTTATAAAATCTCTAGGATTCCAAAAACTAATATTTAGTAATTTTTTTTTTATACTTTTATTAATTAAGCCATATTTTATAACTGTTTTAAACATTTCTGGAAATAAAGTAATAATACTAATCCACATAATTATTATTTTTTTGTTATTTTATTTTAAAAATAAACTATAAACTCCAATTTACTTTAATAATATTATTAATTAAGTCTACGTCTCTAATTATATTAGGTTCAATAAAAGGAATAAATATTTTTTTTTTTATATATAAATTATTAGATTGAATAATAAGTATATCATATAATTTTGTTGTTACTATATTAGTAACTCTACCTAAATAAATTTTATTATTATTTAATATATAACAACCAATTATATCATTCCAATAATATTCTTTTTTTTTTTTATATTTTATTAATTCATTTTTAAAAATATAAATATGATGATTAACAAATTTATTAGAATCTTTATTTTTAAAAACATTATTTATTTGAACAATAAAATATTTTTTTTTATTTTTATATTTATTAAAATTTATAAAAAAAACATTATTTATATCATTAATAATAAATAATTTTTTATATAAAAAAATACTTTTTTTATTTTCAGTATAAGAAAATAATCTAATCCATCCTTTAACACCATAAACTTTACCAAATTTACCTAAAATTATTTTTTTATTTAGATTATTCATCAATAAACTTATAAATTTATTTTATTAAACTATGTACTCTTTTTGAGAGAACCGCTCCTTTAGATAACCAAAAATCAATTCTATTTTTATTAAATTTTATTATTTTTTCTTTACAATTTTTTTTAGGATTAAAAGGATTAAAATAACCTAATTTTTCTATAAAACGTCCATCTCTAGGATTTCTACTATCAGTAACAATTATTTGATAAAAAGGTTTTTTTTTTATTCCTTTTCTAGATAATCTAATTTTAATCATATTTATTCCTATTTTTTAAAATTAAAAAAATTTTTTACATATCTTATTATTTTATGAATATTATTATTTTTTTTCATTTTTTTATTAATTAATTTCATTTGATTATATTGTTTTAGTATAGCATTTATTTCTAAAATAGAAACTCCTGATCCTAATGATATTCTTTTCTTACGAGAATAATTAATTATATCAACATTTTGTTTTTCTAATTTAGTCATGGATTTCATTATCGTTTTGACATTATTTATAGTTGAATTCTTTATATTCATAATATTCATTATAGAATTTGTAGGATATTGAATATTATTCATTTTCATTTTATTTAAAAAAAAAGAAATATTTTTGTTACCTATTAATTTTATTTGTTCTAATTGTTCTAAAAAATCTTTTAAATCAAATGTTTTTTTATTTTTTAATTTATTAATTATTCTCTGATTTTTTTCTAAATTAATTTTTTTTTTAATATTTTCAATAATAGTTAACTCAGAAGACATACCTATTATTTTAGTAGCGATTATTTCAGGAGAAAATACCATAATATTATTTATTTTTTCTCCATTACCAATAAATTTAATAGGTTTTTTTATAATATATTTTGTAGATAAACAAGCACCTCCTCTAGTATCACTATCTGCTTTAGTTAAAAAAATTCCTGTTATTGGTAATACTTGATCAAATTTTTTAGCAATATTAATTGAATTTTGTCCTGTCATTGCATCAATAACAAATAAAATTTCTATAGGATGTAATAAATTAGAAATATTTTTTATTTCTTGCATCATTTTATTATCAATATGTAATCTTCCTGCTGTATCTATAATTAATAGATCATAAAAGTTAGTTTTAGCATAATTTAGTACTTTTTCAGATATTTTTATTGGTGAAATATTTAAATTTGTATCAAAAAAATTAATTTTAACACTTTGTGCTAAAATTTTTAATTGTTGTATAGCTGCTGGTCTATATATATCTGTTGATGCTACTAAAACTTTTTTTTTATATTTTTTTTTTAAAAAATATGCTAATTTTACGACACTAGTTGTTTTACCTACACCTTGTAATCCAACAAATAATATTATAGCTGGAGGTTGAGTTGCTATATTAATATTTTTATTAGAAGAATCCATTAATTCTATTAAATTTTTATGTATTAATTTTATAAATTCTTGTCCTGGAGTAAAATTATTATTAATTTTTTTACCTATAGCTTCTTTTTTAATTTTATTAATAAAGTCTTTAGTTACTTCTAATGAAACATCAGCTTCTAAAAAATTAATATATATTTTATCTAAAGTATCCTTAATATTTTTTTCTGTTAACCTTCCATAATTTTTAATTTTTAATAATATATTAGATAATTTATTACTTAAACTTTCAAACATTTACTTTCCTCACATAAATTTTATTTTTTTATAAAAAAATATTGTTTTTTTTTTTAAAATTAACTATTAATTTTCTAAGGTTAAAATATAAATTTATTTTATAAATAAAATGATAAAAAATAAAGAATTAGAAATTATTATTAATAATAAATTAAATACTAATATTAGTATACAAGATTATATACCTAACGGATTACAAATAGAAGGTAAAAAATATATAAAAAATATTATAACAGGAGTTAGCGCATGTCAAAAATTATTAGATTTTGCTGTAAAATTAAAAGCAGATGCTATTATAGTTCATCATGGATATTTTTGGAAAAACGAATCTTCAGTAATTAAGGGGGCTAAAAAAAAAAAAATATCTACAATATTAATAAATAATATTAATTTATATAGTTGGCATTTACCTTTAGATCTTAATCAAGAAATAGGAAATAATATTTATTTAGCTAATATTTTAAATATTAATATTAAAGGTAAAATTAATCCTTTTGTTTTTTATGGATATTTAAAAAATAAAATTAGTATAAAAAAATTTCTTTCTATTCTAAAAAAGAAATTAAAAAGGATACCATTACATTTTGGAGAAAATGCTCCAAAAAAAATTTATAAAATTGCTTGGTGTAGTGGAGCAGGACAAAAATTTTTAGAAAAAATTATAAACTATGATATAGATGTTTTTCTTACAGGAGAGGTATCAGAAATGAATTTTCATTTTGCTAATGAAAATAAAATTCATTTTATTAGTGCTGGACATCATGCAACTGAAAAAGGAGGAGTTATTATGTTAGGTAATTGGTTAAAAAAAAAATTTAAATTAAATGTTAATTTTATAAATATAAATAATCCAGTATAAAAAACAATATTTTTTAAAATTTATATATAAAATATTTTTTATATTAATTAAATTTTTAATTTTAATGTAAAGTTAAAAATTAAATAATTAAAATTAATAATTTTCTAAAAAAGGAATTATTTTGAGTAAAAAATTAAATTTAATATCACTTACATCATTGGTTCTTAGTTCTATGTTAGGAGCAGGAATATTTAGTCTACCACAAAATATGGCTATGGTTGCTGGTCCTTTAGCTCTGATAATAGGATGGATTATTACTGGGATTGGAATTATTTTTCTAGCAACAACACTATTATTATTAAATAAATTAAAACCTAATCTTCAAGGAGGAATTTTTTCATATGCAAAAGATGGATTTGGAAATTTAGTTGGTTTTTATTCTGCATGGGGATATTGGTTATGTGCTATTATTGCAAATATTTCTTATTTAGTTATCGTATTTTCTGCTATTAGTTTTTTTATTGATACTCCAAAGCATATTATTTTTAATAATGGTAATACATGGCAATCTATATTAGGAGCATCTATTTTATTATGGTTAATCCATTTTTTATTACTTAATGGTACACAAACAGCATCTATAATTAATACTATTACTACATTATGTAAATTAATACCTTTAGTTATTTTTATATTTTTATCTTTTATTATTTTTAATTTTAAAAAATTTAAAATAGATTTAATGGGATGTTATTTAAATCATTCTCTTTTAAACCAAATTAAAGATACAATGTTAATTACTTTATGGGTATTTATTGGAGTAGAAGGTGCTGTCATTTTGTCATCTAGAGCAAAAAATAAAAATGATGTAGGTAAAGCTACTTTATTAGCAGTAATTATTGCATTATTTATATATTTATTAGTAACTGTACTATCTTTCGGAATTATAAATAGAATAGATTTAGCAAGTATGAAAAATCCTTCAATGGCAGGAATAATGACTGTTTTAATTGGTAAATTTGGTAATTTATTTACTGCAATAGGACTGATTATATCAGTATGTGGATCTTATTTAAGTTGGACTATTATGGCTGCAGAAGTTCCTTGGATTGCTGCTAAAAATAAAATATTTCCTAATATTTTATCTAAACAAAATTGTAATAATACACCATTATATGCTTTATGGTTTACGAATATAAGTATGCAATTATGTTTAATATTAATTTGGATATCTAAAATAGATTATAATAAATTACTAACTATTGCTTCTGAAATGATATTAGTACCTTATTTTTTAGTGGGTGCTTATTTATTAAAAATATCTTTAAAAAAAAATAAATTTAATTTTTTTATAGGATTAGGTTCTTGTTTTTATTCTACTTGGTTATTATATGCAGCAGGATTTTCAAATTTATTATTATCATTAGTATTATATATACCTGGGTTAATATTTTTAATATTAACTAAGATTAATAATCCAAAAATCCTATTTTTGAATAGAATAGAAAAATTTTTTTGTTTTATTTTATTATTAATATCTTTATATTCTTTGTATATTTTAATTAAATAATTAAAAATTAAAATATGACTGTTATCTAATTTAGAAAATAACAGTCATAAAATAATAATAAAATTATAGTTTAAAATTTTTAAATTTTTTAATATCTACTGTAGAATCAATTTGTCCAACTAAATAGGAACTTACTTCTACTTCTTGAGGTGCCATTTGAACATTATCTGATATTAACCAGGAATTAATCCATGGAATAGGATTTTCTTTTATAAGAAATGGACTTTTTAATCCAACTTTTTCCATTCTGATATTAGTAATATATTTAATGTATTTACATAAAATATTTTTATTTAATCCAATCATTGATCCATTACAAAAAAGATATTCTGCCCATTTTTGTTCTTGTATAGATGCATCAAGAAATAATTGATAACATTGTTTTTGGCATTCAATTGCAATTTTTGCCATATCTTTATCTTCTTCTCCTTTTTGCATCATATTTATGATATATTGAGTACCTATTAAATGTAAATATTCATCTCTAGCTATAAATCTAATAATTTTAGCATTACCTTCCATTAATTCTCTTTCTGCAAAAGCAAATGAACATGCAAAACTTACATAAAATCTAATAGCTTCCAAAATATTAACACTCATTAAACATAAATATAATTTTTTTTTTAAATCATATAAATTAATATTAACTTTTTTTTTATTAATTAAAAAATTACCTTCACCAAATAAATGCCAATAATTAGTTGTTTTAATTAATTCATCGTAATATTTAATTATATCATTTGTACGAAGAATAATATTGTTATTAGTAACAATATCATCAAAAATTATTGAAGGATCGTTTACAATATTTCTAATTATATGTGTATATGATCTAGAATGTATTGTTTCAAAAAAAGACCATGTTTCTATCCATGTTTCTAATTCTGGAATAGAGACAAGTGGAAGTAATGCTATATTAGGACTTCTTCCTTGAATTGAATCTAGTAAAGTTTGATATTTTAAGTTACTAATAAATATATGCTTTTCATTTTTTGGTAAATTTTGATAATGAATTTGATCATATGATATATCTATTTCTTCAGGTCTCCAAAAAAAACTTAATTGTTTTTCAATTAAATTCTCAAATATATAATGTTTTTGTTGATCATAACGTGCAATATTTACAGATTGACCAAAAAACATAGGTTCTTTTAATTGATTATTTTTTTTTTTTGAAAAAGTAGTATAACTCATTTAATTATCCGAATAATAAAATTATTTAAAATTAAATTATACAAGATCCATTGAAACATCCATTATCAATTTGTGATATATTTTCATTTTGATTATCTTTAGCACCATCTCTAGTGTTTTGATAATATAAAGTTTTAATACCTAATTTATATGAAATTAATAAATCTTTTAATAATTGTTGCATAGGTATTTTATTTTTCTTAAAACGACTAGGATCATAATTTATATTTGCAGAAATAGATTGATCAATAAATTTTTGCATTATTCCTATCAAATTCAAATATCCATTATTATTAGGTATATTCCATAATAATTCATATTTTTTTTTTAATTTTAAAAATTCAGGTACTACTTGTTTTAAAACTCCATTTTTAGATGTTTTTATACTAATAAATCCTCTAGGAGGCTCAATTCCATTAGTAGCATTTGATATTTGAGAAGAAGTTTCAGATGGCATTAAAGCTGATAAAGTAGAATTACGTAATCCATATTTTTTTATATTTTTTCTTAATTTTTCCCAATTATAATGTAATTTTTCTGTATGAATATTATCGATAAATTTTTTATAAGTATCGATAGGTAATATACCTTTTGAATAATTTGTATCTTTAAATAAAGGACAAGCTCCATTAGTTTTAGCTAAATTATTAGATGCTTTTAATAAAAAAAATTGTAGAGCTTCAAAGGTTCTATGTGTTAGATTATTTGCACTATTATCGGAATAACGTACATTATTTTTTGCTAAATAATATGCAAAATTAATTACTCCTATACCTAATGGTCTACGACCTAAAGCAGAATTTTGTGCAGCAGGTATTAAATATTTTTGATAATCTAATAAACAATTTAAGGCTCTTACTATTAAGTCTGATAAATTTTTTATTTCTTTTAAATTTTTAATTTTTCCTAAATTTATAGCAGCTAAAGTACATAATCCTATTTCACCATTAGGATCATCAATTTTATGTAAAATTTTTGTTGGAAGAGTAATTTCTAAGCAAAGATTGGATTGTCTTATGGGAGCTATATTAGGATTAAATGAAGAATGTGTATTACAGTGATCAACATTTTGAATATATATTCTTCCTGTTGAAGTTCGTTCTTGCATCATTAATGAAAATAAATTTATAGCATTAATTTTTTTCTTTCTAATTTTAATATCTTTTTCATATTTTTTATAAAGATTATTAAATTTTTTTTGATTTGAAAAAAAATATTCATATAAATCAGGCACATCTGAAGGACTAAATAAAGTAATTTTTTCTCCATTAATTAAACGTTGATATAATAATTTATTAATTTGGACTCCATAATCAAGATGTCTTACTCTATTAGTTTCAATTCCTCTATTATTTTTTAAAACTAATAAATTAGTAATTTCTAAATGCCATAAAGGATAAAATAATGTTCCAGCACCTCCACGTACTCCTCCTTGAGAACAAGATTTAATTGCTGTTTGAAAATGTTTATAAAATGGGATACATCCAGTATGTAAAGCTTCTCCATTTCTAATGGCACTACCTACAGCACGAATTCTTCCTGCATTAATACCAATACCTGCTTTTTGAGAAACATATTTTACTATACTGCTAGTAGTAGCATTAATTGAATCAATATTATCTCCACATTCAATTAAAATACATGAACTAAATTGTTTTGTACATGTACGTACACCGGACATAATTGGAGTAGGTAAAGAAATTTTAAACATGGAAATAGCATCATAAAAAGATTTTATATAATTTATTCTTTTATTAGATGGATATTTAGCAAATAAACAAGCTGAAATTAATATATATAAAAATTGTGCACTTTCATAAATTTTACCCGTAATTCTATTTTTAACTAAATATTTTCCCTCTAATTGTTTTACTGCAGCGTATGAAAAATTCATATCACGATTATGATCAATAAAATTTTCCATTAAATCAAAATCTTTTTTAGTATATTCTTCTAAAAGAAATTTATCATATTTTTTCAAAAAAACCATTTTTTTTATATGAATATATAATTTTGGAGGAATAAATTTTCCATATGCCTCTTTTCTTAAATATGAAATAGCTAACCTAGCTGCCATATATTGATAATCAGGATTTTTTTCTGAAATCAAATCTGCAGTAATTTTAATTATAATATTATGAATATTTATTGTGTTAATCCCATTATATAATTGGAAATATAATTGTTTTTTTATTTGTGATAAAGATATTTTTTGTAAATTTTGCGCTGACCGAGATAATAGTAAATTTATTTTATTTATATTTATTAATTCTTTATATCCATTTCTTTTAATAACGAATAAACCTTGTTTCATATATAAAACCTTTTAAAAATAAAAAATATCAATAATAT
>NZ_CP046186.1:394933-403450 GCF_012567955.1 Enterobacteriaceae endosymbiont of Donacia bicoloricornis | reverse complement strand
TCAATAAATGAATTAAAAGTATTGAAATATCTGCAGGTGTTATACCAGAAATTCTAGAAGCTTGTCCAAGATTAAAAGGTTTATATAAATTTAATTTATCTATTGCTTCATTTGATAAACCTTTTATATTAATATATTTAATATTTACTGGTATTAATATTTTTTCGTTTCTTTTGAATTTTTTTATAAATTTTTCTTGTCTTTTTATATACCCTTGGTATTTTAATTCTGTTTCAATATATTTAATAATTTCTAAATTTTTTACTTTAAAATTAAAAATATTAAATTTTATTAAATCTAAATAATTAATTTCAGAACGTTTTAATAAATTTATACCATTTATATTATTTTTAATAGGATTTTTTAATAAAAAATTTATTTTTTTAATATTTTCTTTATCATTAATATTAATATAAAAATTTCTAATTTTTTGATATTCTTTTTCAATATTTTCTAATTTTTCATTAAATTTTTTCCAACGTAAATTATCAACTAAACCTAACTTATATCCTATTTCTGTTAATCTTATATCTGCGTTATCTTCTCGTAAAAGTAATCTATATTCTGCTCTAGAAGTAAACATTCGATATGGTTCTTTTGTCCCTAAAGTACATAAATCATCTATTAGTACCCCAATATAAGCTTGATTTCTTAATGGATACCAATTTTGTTTTTTATCAATTAAAAGCGAAGCATTTAATCCAGCTATTAATCCTTGCGCTGCAGCTTCTTCATAACCAGTAGTTCCATTAATTTGTCCTGCAAAAAATAATCCTTTTATAAATTTACTTTCCATTGTAGGTTTTAATCCTTTAGGATCAAAAAAATCATATTCAACCGCATACCCTGGTCTTGTAATATATGCATTTTCTAAACCTTTAATAGATTTAATAATGCTTAATTGCATATCAAAAGGAAGACTAGTTGAAATTCCATTAGGATAAATTTCATGACTAAATATACCTTCTGGTTCTAAAAATATTTGATGTTTATCTTTATTAGGAAATTTTATAATTTTATCTTCAATAGACGGACAATATCTAGGTCCTTTACTTTTAATTAATCCACTATATACTGGACTTTTAATAATATTATCTATTATTATTTGATGTGTATCTTTATTAGTATATGTAATATAACAAGATTGTTGTCTAGGATGTTGTTTAGAATTCCCAATAAAAGAAAAACAAGGTAAGGGGATATCACTATTTTGTATTTCTAGTTTAGAAAAATTAATACTTCTTTTGTCAAGACGTGGAGGAGTACCTGTTTTTAATCTTCCTTTTTTTAAAGGTAATTCATTTAAAAAATTTGCTAATTCTATAGATGAAGAATCATTAATTCTACCTCCATTAAATTTATTATTTAATCCGATAAAAATTTTTCCATTTAAAAAAGTACCAGTAGTTAAAATTATAATTTTTGAATTAATAATATCATTATTATTAGTAATAATACCTATTATTTTATAATTTTTAATTATGATTTTTTTCACTTCTTGTTGAAAAATAAATAAATTTTTTTCTTTGTTTAAAAGTAATTTAATTTGGGATTTATATATTTCTCTGTCTGCTTGTGCTCTTGTTGATTGTACGGCAACTCCTTTACTACTATTAAGTATTTTAAAATTGATTCCAGAATAATCAATTGCAGTAGCCATTACACCATTTAATGCATCTATTTCTTTTACTAAATGACTTTTACCAATTCCTCCTATTGCTGGGTTACAAGACATTTGTCCTATTGTATCTATATTATTTGTAATTAAGAGAGTTTTTTTTTTCATTTTTGCACTAGCAATAGCAGCTTCTGTTCCAGCATGTCCTCCACCTATTACTATTACATCAAATTTATTAAAACTAGACATAAAATATTTACCTTATTTAAATATAAAATATTAAATAATTTTATTTTAATAATATAAATCAGATTGGATCTATATTAATTATTAATTTAATTTTATTAGAATTAATAATTTTTCTAAAAATAGAAATTATGTATTTTATAATAATTTGTAATTTTTTTTTAAAAATATGTTGTAAAATAATTTGTTTTCTAAAAAATTTTTTTCTTTTATTTTGTGCTAATGATAAAGGTCCGATAATAAAAAAATTTTTTTCATTTATATATTTAAAAATGATTTTTTTTTTTAAAATATCTAAAAAATTTAGTAAAATTTTTTTATTATTAGATTCTAATATTAGAATAATATGATTAGTAAAAGGAGGTAATAACATATTTTTTCTTTCTTTTAGAAGAAAATCTGATATATCAGAATATGTATTATATTTTTTAAAAATTTTTTTAATAATTTTATTTTGCGGATAATATGTTTTAATAATGACATCTTTTTTTTTTTTATCTAAATGATTATTTAATATATTAAAAATATTTTGAGAAAAATATTCTATTGCTCGAAAATTTCTTGAAAAAAAAACATTATCTATATTTAAAATAATAATTAAATTATTTTCTAAAAAATAAAAATATTCTTTATATAAAATCTGAGAAGATATTATTATAGATGGTTTATTATTTTTTATAAACAAAATTTGTTTTAAAAAATTATTATTATCAATATTTAAAATTAAAATATTAGGAAATAATTTATTTAAAATTTCAATTAATTTTTCATTTCCAATACCAATTGGGATAAAAAAATTTTTTTTACATGAAGAACAATAATTCAACATACTAATGCTTTTTTTACAAAAAATACAATATAGTTTCCATAATTTTTTATAAAAAATAAAATTTTTATTACAATTAATACACTTTAATGTTTTTTTACAAAAAAAACATAAAATTAATTTTGAATAACCTTGATGATTATTATAAATGATAATTTGTTCATTATTTTCAATACATACTTGTATTTTTTTTATTAAAATTTTAGAAAATAATTGTGATTTTGATATTTGTTTATTTATATCTAATATTTTAAACTTAAAAAAATTTTTATATAATATTTGTTTATTATTATTAGATAATAGTTTAAATTTTCCTATATTAATATTATATAATGTTTCTAAACTAAATGTTTTAGAGCTTAATATTATTGGAATATTTTCTATTTTTGCTCTTAAAATAGCAATATCTCTTATATTATATTTAAATATATTTGTTTTTTTATATATAAAATTGTGTTCTTCAACTAAAATAATTAATCCTAATTTTAAAAATTGTGTAAAAATAGTAAATTTTGTCCCAATAATAATTGATATTTTACCATTTTTTATATTTTCCCAAATTGATAATATTTTTTGATTTGAAAAATTTGAATACAATAAACAGATTAAAATATCTAACTTAGATATAAAATATTGATATAAATTTAGAAAATTATATTTTTGAGGTACTATTATTAAAATTTGTTTTTTTTGAGATAAAATTCTTTTTATAATCTCTAAATAAATATCTATTTTCTCCAGAGAAATAATATTATCTTTTGTAGTCCAAACACAAAAATTTTGTTGAAAATATTTTTTTTTAAAAAAATTTAAATTTTTTTTGCTTTTAAAATTTAAATTTTTTTTGCTTTTAAAGTTATAAAATTTTATTATTTTATTATTATTTATTCTAATAATTTTATTAAATTCTAAATTATTTTTTAAATTAAAAATATATTTATTTTTTTTTCTTAAAAAAATTGGTAATATTTGAAATAAAATTAATCCAATAGGATATTTATAATATTTAGAAACTGTACTTGCAAATTTTAAAATTAAAGAATTAAAAAGTGATTTTTTATCTATAATTTTATATAAAAATTTTAATTTTTTTATAGATATTTTAGAAAAATTTCCTATTTTGATTACTATACCTATATAATTTTTTTTTTTTATAGATGCTATTACTCTACATCCAATGTAAATTGGTATATTTTTAGGTAACAAATAATCAAATTTATTATACATAATAATATTATTAAATGCTACTTTAACTATTTTCATAATTTAAAATTTTTATTTTTTTATAAAATTACCTTGTAATAAAAGAATATATTTATAAAATAAATAATAGTTTTTAAAAAAATATTATTGGTAATTTATGAAAAAAAATATTCATCCTCAATATAATAAAATTGCTATGAAATGTTCTTGTGGTAATATTATTAATACTAGATCAACCTTAAAAAATAATAAAGAATTTAATTTAGATGTTTGTTATTTATGTCATCCTTTTTATACAGGGAAACAAAAAATAACAGATACAAAAGGTCGCGTAGAAAAATTTAAAAAAAAATTTAAAAATTTTAAAATATTTGAATAAAATTTTTAAAAAAATTAATCAATAATAGTTAATTATAAAAAGTAACATTATTGATTAATAATTTATTTAATAGAAATAAATTCTATTTAATTTTTTTTTCTTTATATAAAACATGTTTTCTAACATAAGGATCAAATTTTTTAATTTCTAATTTCTTTGTATTTTTTTTATTTTTAGTTATGGTATAAAAATGACCAGTTTTAGCTGATGAAATTAATTTTATTATAAAACGCGTTTTTTTTGCCATAAAATTACCTTAATTTTTTATATAAAAAAATATTTTCTATACCTTTTTTATTTATTAATCTTATTCCTTTTGCTGATATTCTTATAGTTATAAATTTTTTCTTTTTTTCTAACCAAAATTTATGATAATGAATATTTGGTAAAAATTTTCTTTTAGTAGCATTCATTGCATGAGAACGATTATTGCCTTTTATAGTTTTTTTACCTGTTATTTGGCAAATTTTAGTCATTTATTAATACCTTATCTTTTATAAATTATTAAAATATATTTATATAAATAAATATGTTCATAAATTATTTTATAATATATGAACATATTTTTATAATAAATGTTAATTTTTATCTTTAATTTTTTTAATTTTTGATACTATAACCATAGCTGGTCTTAATAATCTTTTATTAAGAAAATATCCTTTTTGTAAAACTTCTATAATATAGTTTTCTTTAATATTATTTGACTCAATAAGAGACATTGCTTGATGTTTAGAAGGATCAAAAGGAATATTAACTTCATTTATAACACTAACACCAAATTTTTTAATTAATATTAGAAGAGATTTTAAAGTTAATTTAATACCTTCTATTATAGATAAATTAATTTCATTTTTTTGTTTTATTTTAAAATTAATAGCTCTTTCTAAATTATCTATTACAGGTAATAACTCATTAATAAATTTTTCTAATGAAAATTTATAAGCTTTTTCTATATCCAACAAAGATCTATGTTTAATATTTTCAATTTCAGCTTGAGAACGTAATTTTAAATCCCATATATTATTTTTATGTTCTTGTATTTTATTTTTAAGTTTAATAATTTCAAATTTGTAACTATCATTTTTTTTTTTTAAATCTTCAATAGTATTTTTTTTTTCATATTTATTTATAATTTTTTCATTATTTAAATTATCATTTTTTTTTAAATTATTTAATTTATTATTATTATTCTCTTTTTTTTCTATATTATTTTTTTCTGTATTATTTGGTAATTGATCATTTTTCATATATTATCCTTATATAAGTTTTTTATATAAAATTTTAACAAAACATATTTATTCTAAATAATAGTATATTATTATTTATAACAAAAAATATTAAAAATTTATCAAATAATTAATAAAATATAGCTTAGAAAGTATATTTTTTTAAAAAATATATATTTTATTTTATAAAATATTGAAATAATTATATAAATCTATTATAATTTACAATATTTATTGTATAAATATTTTATAATGGAAAAAAAAAATATATTATTTTCAATAAAAAAATTTTTTATAATTTTTTTATTGAAAAAAAATTAAATGCAGGTCTTGTTTTACAAGGTTGGGAAGTTAAATCTTTAAGACTAAAACAAGTAACTATTATTAATAGTTATATAAGTTTTCTATATAATAAAGTATTTGTATTTAATTTAAATATTAATCCAATAATAACAGTTTGTAATCATACAAAATATGATATTAACAGAAAAAAACAATTATTATTAAAAAAAAAAGAAATAGAATTATTAAAAAATTACATAAGTTTAAAAAATTATACAGTTGTTGTAATGGGACTTTTTTGGAAAAAATCTTGGTGCAAATTAAAAATTGCTGTTGTTAAAGGTAAAAAAAAGTATGATAAAAGAAATATTTTAAAAAATAAAGAATGGAATTTTAATAAATTACGTTTTTTAAAAAAAAATATTTAAAATTTTATGGGGCTGATTATGGATTTGACAAAGTTATAAAACTCTAGGAGCATGTCAAGGAACGGTAGGCCTTGTAAAAAAACCGTATAAAATAGTTGCAAATAATGAAAACTACGCTTTAGCAGCATAAAAAACTGTAAAAGCCCTATTGCTTATTATTTGCTCTTTGATAAGAGTAAATAGGTCATAAATAAAAGAGATCGTATATAATTAGTTTAAAAATTATATATTAAAAAAACTATTAGACTATATAATATTAAACTGTGTTTTATCAGTAAATATTACTAATTTTCCAAATTATAAAACTAAACATGTAGTTCCGAAAGTGTAATAATTTTGGACGGGGGTTCGAATCCCCCCAGCTCCAATAATTATTTTTTAATATTTTTATAGTTTTTGAGTTTACGCTGGGATTTTTTTAAATATTTTTTCCTAATACGAATTGTTTTTGGTGTAATTTCAACTAATTCGTCATTATTAATAAAATCTATTGCTTCCTCCAATGACATTTTTTTTACAGAAATTAAATTAATAGGATTATCATTACCTGCTGCTCTCATATTAGTTAATTTTTTATTAATTAAACAATTTACAACAAGGTCATTAAATTTATTATGTATTCCTATTATTTGTCCTTCATATACTTTTTCTCCTGGATTAATTAGTAATTTACCTCTAGATTGTAAATTGTATAAAGAAAAAGCAACAGCATAACCTTCTTTATTAGAAATTAAAACTCCATAATTTCTATCTGTAATGATATTATATCTATTAATATCATAATGACTTAAAAAAGAATTCATTATACCATTACCTGAAGTTAAATTTATAAATTTACTACGAAAACCAATTAAACCCTTACTTGAAATAATTGCTTCAATTTTTATTCTATTATTTTTATTTAAAATAATATTATTTATAATTGCTTTTCTATGATTAATTAATTGTATTATTTTACCTTTTTTATTTTGATTAAAATCTAAAGTTAATATTTCAAATGGTTCTAGTTCTTTACCATTTTTAATTTTAGATATAATTTGTGGTTTAGATACAGATAATTCAAATCCTTCTTTTCTCATATTTTCTATTAAAATAACTAAATGTAATTCTCCTCTACCAGAAACGTAAAAAGTATTATTATTTTTTGTTTTTGTAATTTTTAAAGCAACATCATTTAAACAAAATTTTTTAATTCTATTAAATATTTTATTAGATGTTACATGTTCTCCTTCCATTCCAGAAAATGGGGAATCGTTTACATGAAATAACATACCTATTTTAGGTTTTTCTATTTTTAATATAGGTAAAGGTATATGATAATTAACATCACAAATAGTATCAGAAATACTTATATCTTCAAATCCTGAACCAGCAATACCAACAATATCGCCAAATCTAGCAATATCACTATATATAGGTTTTAATCCTATATTAAATATAATATGTAAAATTTTAACTTTTTTAAATTTCTTATTTTTTTTTATAATAGTTACATATTGATTTTTTTTAATTTGTCCTTCTTTGATTAAACCAATACATATATTCCCTACATAATTATTATATTCTATTTGAGATATTTGCATTTGAAATGGGTGATTAATATCTCCCTTAGGAGAAGGGACATGCTTAATAATAGTTTTATACACGACATCCATGTTTTGTTGTATTTTATTTATATTATAACCAGATGTTCCTTTAAGTGCAGAAGTATATACTATAGGAAAATCTAGTTGTTCATCTGAAGCATCTAAATCAATAAATAAATCAAATATTTTATTAATAACCCAATCTGGTCTAATAAATTTTCTATCTATTTTATTTATTATTACTATTGGTTTTAAATTATATGAAAAAGCTTTTGATGTAACAAATCTTGTTTGAGGCATAGGACCTTCAATAGCATCTACTAATAATAATACAGAATCTACCATTGATAAAATACGTTCTACTTCAGCTCCAAAATCTGCATGTCCTGGAGTATCAATAATATTAATTTTATAATTTTTCCAAAAAATAGATGTATTTTTTGAAAAAATAGTTATTCCTTTTTCTTTTTCTAATTCATTACTATCCATAATTCTATTTATATTATTTTCTACAGGAGTGGTTTTAAAATTATCAGATCCTTGTAATAATTTATCTATTAATGTAGTTTTACCATGATCTATATGTGCAACAATAGCTATATTACGTATTTTTTTCATAAATAAATCCTAATAAAATAATATTTTAATTATTTAATTTTGATTAAAATATAAATTTTTATTATTTTGTTAATAAGATTTAAATATTTTTAACTTATTTAATAC
>NZ_CP046186.1:386475-394057 GCF_012567955.1 Enterobacteriaceae endosymbiont of Donacia bicoloricornis | reverse complement strand
TTATTATTAATATTATTAATATTTTGATATATATATTTTATATTACCTAATTTATTTATTAAATTTTTACTTATTTTATTTCCTATTCCTGGAACTCCAGGAATATTATCAATAGGATCCCCACTTAGTGCTAATAAATCACTAATAAATTTTGGGTATACTCCATATTTTTTATATATTTCCTTCGGTCCAGAAATAGAATAATTAATAGGATTTACTATTTTTATATTTTTATTAACTAACTGAGCTATATCTTTATCTATACTAAAGATAAAAACTAAAAAATCTTTTTTTTCAGCTTTTTTTGATAAAGTACCAATGATATCATCAGCTTCCATATTTTTTATAGATATAATATGATATCCCATTGCCTGTATAATTTTGAATAAAGGTTTAATTTGTATAACTAAATTATCAGGCATATTTATTCTTTTTGATTTATATTTATTAAAAATCTTTTTTCTAAAAGATGTTCCTTTATTATCAAATACAATTAAAAAATAACTATTAGTGTTCATTTTAATAATTTTATTAAACATTCTAATAAAACCATATATTGCGCCTGTAGGATAACCATTTGTATCCATTAAATTAGGTAAAGCATAATAAGCGCGATATAAATAAAATGATCCATCTATTAAAATTATTTTTTTTTTCATATTTATAAATGTATTAAAAAATATATTGTTTTTTATGCAATATTATCTTTTTAAAAGTTTTTTTATTAAATTAATATAATTTTGATAAAAATTATAGTTATCGCTGGTATATATTCCAGAAAGATTAACTATAAATTTATTATTAATATATACATCAGGTACTAAATGTATATTAAATTTTTCAATTAAATCATATTCTTTTTCAAATAATATTCTAGCTATATTACTATTCCATGCTGCATCAAACATTGGTCCTGTTACTTTTGTATTTCTTACAAAAATTCTTTTTATAGAATTATAATCATGAATAGATGCAGTTTTATGTACACCATCAAAAATTGGACCAATTACTTGATCTTCTACGTCTAACATTTTAGCAACAGCCCAGGCATAACCTAATATACTAGATAAACTATCTTCTTGATCTATTCTATTATAATGAATTCTTACAATTTTTACATTTTTTGGTATTTTATTTTTTAAAATTTTTTGATTAATACTTGTATGAAGTTCATAACAATGTGAACATAAAAATGAAAAAAATTCAATTATAATTGGTTTTTTACCAAATTCTTTAGTAAATAATTTTTGTTCTTCTTTTGTTAAAACATCATAAAATAAAATTTCAGATGATTTTTTAGATGCTATACAATTACTAGATGTAATTAATAATAAAAAGAACATGCTAAAAAATAATACATATTTTTTTATATTCATCATATTTTTTATCACTCTTGATTAAATAAAAGATCAAATTTGATTTTATCATTATAAACTAATTATTTATTTTAATGAAATTATTTTTTAAATTTTATTTTTTTTTAAAAAATTAATTAAATTATTTATATCATTTGGTAATTTTGAATATAATTTAATATTTATGTTAAAAAATGGATGTTTAAATTTTAAATAACAAGCATGTAAAGCTTGTCTTTGGATTATTTGATTGATTTTATTTTTATAAAAATTATTGATTATATAATTATTTTTACATTGTTTATAAACTAAATCACCAACAATACTATTTTTAATATAAGATAAATGAACTCTAATTTGATGTGTTCTACCTGTTTCTAATCTTATTCTTAAATGGGTATGATTTTTAAAAATGTTTTTTACAAAATATTTTGTTATTGCTTTTTTACCTAATGGATTAATATCCATACAAATATAATTTTTTTTATATACACGTTTTATTGGATAATTAATTATCCCATTTTTTTTTATTATCCCATTTACAATAGTTTCATATTCGCGAATAATATTATGTTTTTTTAATTCTTTTTTTAAAAACATATACGAATTCATATTTTTTGCTATAATCATTAATCCTGTAGTATTTTTATCTAATCTATGTACAATACCTGCTCTGGGTACATCTCTTAAATGTGGATAATGAAATAATAAAGAATTAAAAATAGTATTATTTTTATTTTTATTAGCAGGATGTACAACTAAATTATTTATTTTATTTATAACTAAAATATATTTATCATTATAAATTATATTTAAATTTAAATTCTGTGCTTTCCATATATTATCTTTATTTAAAATAAAAGCATAAAATTTAATTTTATCTCCTAAAAAAATTTTTTTTTAGGAATATTTATAATATTATTATTTATTTTTACATTATTATTAATTATAATTTTTTTTATTTGTGATCTCGAAAATTGTATAATTTTTTTAGTAAGAAAAACATCTAATCTTTGTTTATTATATTTTGAACAAACTTTTAGTGTTAATTTTAGATATTTCATATTTTAATATTTAATTATTAAAATTAATTTAGTATATATTAATAGAATATGTTAATTTTAGAAAAAAAGAAAATGAAAATTTTTATAAAAAATAAATTTTTTTTTATTAATATTTTAATATGTATATTATTATTATTTACAACTAATTGTGAATATTATTTAATTCCAGAAAAAAAAATTTTAAAAAATTCATTAAAACATGAATATTTAAAAGCTGTAAAAATTTTAGTTGATAAAAAATATAAAAAAGCTTTAATACAATTTAGTAATTTATATATTAATTATCCGTATAATATGTATACGGAAAAAATTTTAGTTTATTTAATTTATTTAAATTATCTTAATAAAGATTTTATAAATGTTTTAGAATTATCAGAAGAATTTATTGAATCATATGATTCATCTGCATTTATTAGTTATATTTTTTATATTAGAATTTTATCAGAAATATCTTTAGATTCTAATAATTTACTCCAGATTTTATTTAACATAAATAGAAATAATTGTAATCCTTTTTATACTAAATTAGCTATTCATGATACAAAAATATTTATTAAAAATTTTCCTAAAAGTAAATATACTAATATTTTAAAAAAAAAATTAATCAAAATGAGAAAAAGAATACAATTATTTGATTTAAATATCATAAATTTTTTTTTAAAAAAAAAAAATTATACAGCTACTATTAATAGATGTTTAATTTTTTTAAAAGAATATCCTAATAGTGTAAATACATGTTTTGTTAAAAAAATTTTAAAATATTCATATAATGAAATATCTTTAAAAAAATAAAAATAGAAAAAAACTTAATATTAATAATATTAAGTTTTTTGAATTTTTAGAATAAAAATTCTTTATTTGTTACTAATAATTTTTTAATTTTCTTAAAAATATCAATTATTTTTATTTTTTTTTCTTTATTAACTAAAATAACTAAGTTATTAATATAATCTAAATATTTTTTAATTTTTTGAGTATTATTTTTAGAATATTTAATTAAATAAAAATATAATTGTGGATTTGTAGAAAAAAAATTTTTTACAATTAGTGAATTTAATTTAAATACAGGTTTTGATAAAATAAAAATTTTATTTAAAGATATTTTTGTTTTTAGTAAAAAAATACTATACATTAGTGTATGTAAATATTTTAACGATTCTATAAAAAAAATATATTTATCATGTTCGATTATATTCATATTTTTAATTTTTAATCCCCAAATTTCTATTTGTTTTAAAAACCAAATATAATGTTTTTCTTTACGGCCATAACAATATATTATTGATTCTTTAAATAAAAGATTTTTTTTATAATTAAATAAAAAATATAAACCTAAGACAGGTCCTTTATATATTTTTAATATTTTCGTCATAAATATTTTTTTTATAGGAGATAAATCAATTAAAATACAATTTTTAGGTAAAAAAACCAATTTTTTAATTAATTTTTCAAAAAATGTTTTTGATACATCTAAGATAATCATACCTATTTTTTTAAATAAATAATTAATTTTATTAATATTAATTTTTTTTTCTTCTATATAAAAAACATCATATCCAGTTATAGCTAACATTTCTTTAAATAAAATACTTATATTTTTATTATAACTAATAATTAATATTTTTAAAAAATTAGGTTTTATTTTTTTAAATATTTTTATTTTTTCATAAGAATATGATTGATTAATAATTCGATAAAATATTTTTTCAATAAAATTAGCAGATATTCCTATTTTTTTTGCTTCTTTTTTTTTTAAATTAATTATATCTTTTTCTCTTTTAGGATCATAAAGGGGTAATCCATATTTATTTTTTATTGCTCCTATTTTTTTTACTAATTCGAATCTTTTTGATAAAATTTTTAATAATTTTAAATCTAAATTATCAATTTCATTACGTAATAAATTTAATTTATTTAACATATCTTTTATAATTATATTTTATTGATATTATTTTATAACAAACGTTTTTTAAGAATGAAATCTAATTCATTATTAATTTTATATAAAATATTTTTTGTTGTTTGTAAATCTATACATCCATCTGTAATTGATATTCCATATTTTAATTCTTTATAATTTTGAATATTTAAAATCTGATTTCCGTTTTTAATATAACTTTCAAGCATTATACCTATAATAGAATTATTTCCTTCTTTAATTTGTGAAATTATGGATTGAATAACTAAAATTTGTTTTTTAAAATCTTTATTAGAATTTCCATGACTACAATCTATCATAATTTTAGGTTTTAAATTTACTTTTAATAAAGATTGTTCACATGATAAAATATCATCTTTATAGTAATTAGGTTTTTTACCCCCTCTTAAAATAAGATGACAATTTTTATTTCCTTTAGTATCAATAATACAAATTTTACCATTATTATCTAGACTAATAAAATGATGTTCTATAGCAGAAGCTTGAATTGCATTAATAGCCGAAGAAATATTTCCGTCTATATTATTTTTAAAACCTACAGGAATATTAACTGAAGAAGCTATTTCTCTGTGTACTTGTGATTCTACAGTACGTGCGCCAATAGCTATCCAACTTAACAGATCATCAAGATATTTTAATGTATTAGGATCTAATATTTCTGTTGCTAATGGAATATTATTTTTAACTAATTTAATTAACAATTCTCGTGCTAAATATAATCCTTTGTTTATATTAAAAGAATGATCCATGTATGGATCATTAATTAATCCTTTCCATCCTAAAATAGTTCTAGGTTTTTCAAAATATACTCTCATAACAAGGTATATATTATTATGAATTTTAGAAAACATTTTTTTTAAAAATTTACTATATTCTATTGCTTCATCAATATTATGAATAGAACAAGGTCCACAAATAATTAATAATTTATGATTTTTACCTGAAATAATATCTGATATAATTTTACGTGAATTTAATATTTGTTCTTTGTTTTTTTTAGAGATAGGTAATTTAATTTTTAATTCTTTAGGAGTTATTAAATATCTTTTATTTTTAAAATAAATATCTTTCATAATAAAATATCCATAAAAAAAATACTATTGCATAAAAATAACATATTTATTCTATAAAATTCAATTTAATTTATTTAAATTTTGAAGTTAAATAAAAATTTCATTTTATAGTTAAAATATTATAAATTTTCTTTATAATAACAAATGTTTAATTTATATAAATTATAATTAGGAAAATTATATATGAATAAATTGGTACAAAAAAATTTAATAGAGTCAGAATCTATGCAGTTAGATAAATTTGCAGAACATGCTTATTTAAATTATTCTATTTATGTAATATCTGATCGAGCATTACCCCATATTGGAGATGGATTAAAACCAGTACAAAGAAGAATTATATATGCTATGTCTGAATTAGGATTAAAATATTCGTGTAAATTTAAAAAATCTGCTAGAACAATCGGTGATGTTATTGGTAAATATCATCCCCATGGGGATGTCGCATGTTATGAAGCAATGGTTTTAATGGCTCAATCATTTTCTTATAGATATCCTTTAATAGAAGGACAAGGTAATTGGGGTTCTCAAGATGATCCTAAATCTTTTGCTGCGATGAGATATACGGAAGCTCGTTTATCAAAATATTCTAATATATTATTAAATGAAATTGTAAAAGGAACTGTAAATTTTATACCAAATTTTGATGGAACATTATTTGAACCTAAAATATTACCTGCATGTTTACCTAATATTATCTTAAATGGATCAACAGGGATAGCGGTAGGTATGTCAACAGATATTCCTCCTCATAATATTAAAGAAATATCTAATGCTATAATTAAATTAATTGACTTTCCTAAAATAAAATTAAAAGAAATTTTAAATATAATTCAAGGTCCTGATTTTCCTACTGGAAGTGAAATTATAACATCTAAAGATGAAATTTATAAAATTTATAAAAAAGGTAGAGGTTCTATTAAATTAAGAGCATCATGGAAAACAAAAGATAATAAAATTATTATTACATCATTACCTTATCAAATTTCTGGAGTACGTATTATTGAACAAATTACTACACAAATGAGAAATAAAAAATTACCAATGATTGACGAAATTAGAGATGAATCTGATTATGAAAATCCTACTAGGATAATTATTATTATTCGTAATAATTTTAATTATTTAAAAATTGAACAAATTATGTATCATTTGTTTTTTACTACCGATTTAGAAAAAAGTTATCGTATCAATTTAAATATGATAGGTTTAAATAATAAACCTGCTGTAAAAAATTTAATAGAAATATTATCCGAATGGATTATATTTAGAAAAAAAATAGTAAAAAAACGTTTAAATTTTAATTTACAAAAAATATGTAAAAGATTACATATAATTACAGGGTTATTAATCGTTTATTCTCATTTAGAAGAATTTATAAACATTATTCGTTTAAATCCAAATCCTAGTGATATTTTTAAAAAAAAATTTAAACTTACTGATATACAAATAGAAACATTACTAAATTTTAAATTACGTTCTATTTCATTTATAGAAAAAAAAAAACTGATTGATGAAAAAAAAAAATTAGAAATAAAATATAAAAATATTAAAAAAATATTATTTTCAGAAAAAAATATGAATTTATTTTTAAAAAAAGAAATATTATTAGCTTCAGATAATTATGGTAATATACGTCGTTCAATACTCAAAAAAAGAAAAGATGCAAAATTATTAAATGAATCTGAATTAATTTCAAATGAACCAATTACGATTATTCTATCTAAAATGGGTTGGATAAGATGTGCAAAAGGGCATACAATAGATCCTTTAAATTTAAATTATAAATCAGGAGATTCTTTTTTACTTTCAGTAAAAGGGAAAAAAAATCAAACAATAGTTGTTTTAGATTCCAAAGGACGTAGTTATAGTATTGATCCATTTTCTTTACCTGCAGCACGTAGTAGTGGAGAACCTTTACATGGAAAATTAAATATTTCACAAGGATCTATAATTAAAAGTTTATTAATGGAATCTAATGATAGAGAAATTCTTTTATCTTCTAGCGCTGGTTATGGTTTTATATGTAAATTTAATGATTTAATAGCATGTAATAGAAATGGTAAATTATCTATTATTTTATCAGAAAAAGCAGAAATATTACCTCCATTAATAATTAAAAATAAAAATAATAAAATATTAGTTATATCT
>NZ_CP046186.1:350645-385900 GCF_012567955.1 Enterobacteriaceae endosymbiont of Donacia bicoloricornis | reverse complement strand
TTTCTATATTTTAAAATTAATTTTAGGTGGTTTAATAACATGATAGTATTAAAATTTGGTGGAACATCATTAAAAAATGCAGAAAGATTTTTAATAGTAACTAATATAATTAATCATATTCTGTTAAAAAATGAAAAAGTAGCTATTGTTCTATCTGCTCCTGCAAATATTACAAATATTTTAGAAATAATGATAGAAAAATCTATAAAAAAAAAAAACTATAAACAAGACATAATTTATATAAAAAATTTTTTTATAAAAATAGTTAATGATTTTGAAAAAAAAATAAAAAACCCAGATTTTAATATTTTAAACAATAATATAAATAAAATTATTAATAAAATCGAAAAATTATTAGATGGTATTAATTTACTTAATTATTGTCCTGATATTATTAAGGCAAAAATTTTATCACAGGGTGAAAAGTTTTCAATTATTTTATTAGAATATTTATTAAAAATAAAAAAATATAAAATATTTATAATTTCTCCTAAAAAATATTTATTAGCATATGGAAATTATTTAGAATCTACAGTAGATATTAATTTAACTTTAAAAAATATTCAAAATATTAATTTAACAAATATTGATATAATATTAATGCCTGGTTTTTCTGCTGTTAATCAAAAAAAACAAACAGTTTTATTAGGTAGAAATGGTTCAGATTATTCTGCAGCAATATTAGCTGTTTGCTTGAAAGCTAAGCATTGCGAAATTTGGACTGATGTAGATGGTATATATACAGCAGATCCTAATATTATACCAAATACTAAATTAGTAAAATTTATTACTTATCAAGAAGCTATAACATTAGCATATTTTGGAGCAAAAGTTATTCATTACAAAACTTTAGCTCCAATGTTAAAAAATAATATACCTTGTATGATTAAAAATATAATTAATTTAAATTCAGAAGGAACTTTAATTAATAATTTTAATATTAAAAATCATATTATATCAAAAATTAAGGGAATTACAGAATTAAAAAATATATCATTATTAAACATTAATGGTGATAAAAATAAACACATTAAAAGTATTATATCAAGAATATTATTTTTTATATTTACTTTAAAAATATCTATTTATTTTATTACTCAATCTTCTGAAGATTGTAATATTAATATTTTTTTATTAAACAAAAACTTAAATAATTTAAAAAATTTATTAGAAGATGAATTTTATATAGAATTAAAATATAGTTTAATCAAATCAATCAAAATAATTAAAAATTTATCACTAATTACATTAGTAAATAACGATATTAATCATTCTTCAAATATAATTTCTAAATTTTTAAATATTTTTAAAACAACAAATATTAATATATTTGCTATATCACAGAATATTTTTCAGAATTATATTTCTGTTGCAATTAAAGAAAAATATGCAAAAAATATTATAGAGATAATACATAGAATATTATTTCATAAAGAAAAAATATTAGAAGTTTTTATAATAGGTACTGGAAATATTGGAAGTACTTTATTAAAACAAATTGATAAAAATAAATATTATTTTAAAAATAAAAATATTTTTTTAAAAATTTGTAGTATTATGAATACAAAAAATTTTTTATTTAATTTTAGTGGTCTTAACATAAAAACTTGGGAAAAAGAAATTAAAAATCATATTTATGATAATATAATAAAAAAATTATTAAAAAAATCTAAAAAATATAAATTTATTAATCCTGTAATTATTGATTGTACTTCTTCACAAGAAATTGCAGATCAATATATAAATTTTTTAAGTTATGGTTTTAATATAATTGCTACTAATAAAACAGCAAATTCTACCAGAATAGAATATTATAATCAAATACGTTCTACAGCAAGTAAATTAAATTTAAAATTTTATTATGAAACTAACGTAGGTGCTGGATTACCAGTTATTAATACATTACAAAATATCCTGAAAACAGGTGATAAAATTATTAATTTTATCGGTATTTTATCTGGTTCACTTTCATTTATTTTTGGTAAATTAGAAGAAAATATCACTTTATCTCAATCAATAATAATGGCCCAAAAAATGGGTTTTACAGAACCTGATCCAAGAACAGATCTTACGGGAATAGATGTAGCTAGAAAATTACTTATATTAGCTAGAGAAATTGGTTTTAATATAGAATTAAATGATATTATTATTGAATCTGTTATACCTAAAAAATTTAATAAACAAAAATCTCTTACAGAATTTTTTAATTCTTTATCAGAAATAAATAAAATTTATAAAAAAAAAGTTCAAAAAGCAAAAAAAGACAATAAAGTCTTACGTTATATTGGAAGTATAAATTCTAAAGGAATATGTAAGGTAAAAATTATAGAAATTGACAATAATCATCCTTTTTTTAAAATAAAAAATGGAGAAAATTCTTTTGCTTTTTATACTAATTATTATAAACCTTATCCATTAGTATTAAGAGGATACGGTGCTGGTAATAATGTTACTGCCGCAGGAGTATTAATTGATTTATTACGTTTAATTTAATTAAAATATAAGGAATTATTAATCCATGATTAAAATTTATTCTCCTGCTTCTATTGGAAATGTTAATGTAGGTTTTGATACATTAGGTATAGCATTATCTAGAATTGATAAAGGTATTTTAGGGGATTTAATAACAATTTCTTCATCTAATAAATTTATATTAATTAATAAAGGAATATTTTTAAATGATTTACCAAAAAATAATTATGAAAATATTATTTTTCATTGTTGGATAAAATTTTGTAAAAAAATTGGGAAAAAAATTCCAATAAAAATAATTTTAGAAAAAAATGTTCCTGTAGCATCAGGACTAGGTTCTAGTGCATGTTCAATTGTTGCATTTTTAAAAGCAATAAATTTATTTTGTAATAACCCATTAAATAATCTTGATTTACTAAAATTAATGGGTAAATTAGAAGGATTATTATCTGGTAATATACATTATGATAATATAGTTCCCTGTTTATTAGGAGGAATGAAATTAATATTAATTAATAATAAAAATAATTTAATTATTCAAAATGTTCCAATTTTTAAAAATTGGTTTTGGGTTATTGCTTATCCAGGAATTAAATTATCTACTTTTGGTTCTAGAAAAATTTTACCAAAACTATATAAAAAAGAAATTTTAATTAAACAAAGTCAATATTTAGCAGGATTTATTAATGCTAGTCATACAAAAAAAGAATTATTAGCATCTAAATTAATGCAAGATTTTATTGCTGAACCATATAGAAAATCTTTAATACCTAATTTTAAAAAAATTTCCTATATAGCAAAAAAATTAGGAGCTTTAAATTATGGTATTTCAGGTTCAGGACCAACAATATTTAGTATTTTTAATAATTTAAGTTATGCAAATAAAATGGTTATATGGTTAAAAAAAAATTATTTAAAAAATAATACAGGGTTTGTTTATGTATGTAAAATTAATAATATAGGTACTCAAATTATGGAGAAAAAATGAAATTTTATAATCTTAATTATCAAGAAGAAAATATAAATTTTTGTCAAGCTTTAAAAAAAGGTTTAGGGAAAAATCAAGGTTTATTTTTTCCTGTAAATATACCTAAATTAAATAATAAAACAATTCAAAATATATTAAATCTTAATTTTATTGATAGAAGTAGTTATATAATTTCATTATTTTTAGATGAAAAAGAAATTTCAATAAATGATTTAAAATCACAAATAACTAAAGCATTTAATTTTCCATTAGTATTAAACTTAATTGATAAAAATATTGCTTGTTTAGAATTATTTTATGGACCAACTTTAGCTTTTAAAGATTTTGGTGTTCGTTTTATGGCTCAAATGCTAAATTTTTTTGATAAGAAAAAAATTATCATTTTAACTGCTACTTCTGGTGATACAGGTGCAGCTGTTGCTCATGCTTTTCATAAAATGAATAATATTGAAGTAGTTATATTATATCCTTATAAAAAAATTTCTATTTTACAAGAAAAATTATTTTGTACATTAGGAAATAATATAAAAACAATTGCTATTAAAGGTAATTTTGATGATTGTCAAAAACTAATAAAAAAAATTTTTAATGATAAAGAACTTCAAAAGTTATTTTATTTAAATTCTGCAAATTCAATTAATATTAGTAGATTAATAGCTCAAATATGTTATTATTTTGAAGCTTTTGCACAAATTCCTTTAAATGAAAGAAAAAAAAAAATAATTTTTTCAGTACCTAGTGGTAATTTTGGTAATTTGACTGCTGGATTAATAGCAAAAACAATCGGTTTACCCATAAATAAATTTATTGCAGCAACTAATATAAATGATACAGTACCTAGATTTTTAAATAAAGGATATTGGAAACCTAGAAAAACAATAGAAACATTATCTAATGCAATGGATGTAAGTATTCCTAATAATTGGCCTAGAATTATAGAAATTTTTAATAAAAATAATTGGAATTTAAATGAATTAGAATCTTGCGCTATTACAGATATACAAACAACAAAAACAACAGTAGATTTTTTTAAAAAATATAAATATATTTTAGAACCTCATTCATCTGTTAGTTTTTGTGCATTAAAAAAATATATTCTCAATAATGAAACATTCAATGTTTTTCTTGGTACTGCACATCCGGCAAAATTTCAAAATTATGTTTATAATACATTATATCATAAAATATTATTACCAAAAATTTTAATTAATTGTATAGAAAAAAAAAATTTATCTTATATATTATCCAATAATTTTAATCATTTAAAAAATTTTTTAATAAAAAATTATGTAATTTAAATTTATTTTTAATAAATCATTATTATGATAAACACATTAACTTATAATCCTCAATATTTTATATTATTTCAAATTTCTGCTATAACAATTAGTTGTTTAGTTATGTTACTATCATTTTTTTTAGGAGGATATTCATATGGCATAGATAAAGAAATTCCATTTGAATCAGGAGTTTGTTCTTATGATATTTCTCAAAAAAAAATACATATTAATTTTTATTTAATAGCAATATTTTTTATAATTTTTGATATCGAATCTTTATATTTATATTTATGGTCTATTACTATTAAAATAATAAAATTAGAAAGTTTTATTGAAGGAATTTTATTTATTTTAACTATTTTAATCACTTTATTTTATTTATTTAAAATGAAAGCTTTAAATTGGAAATATAAAAAAAATTAATTACATAAAAAAAATATATATAACAAAATGAAATATATTCTTAAAAAAATTAAAAATAATAAAAAAAATTATCCTTTAGAAACACAAAAAAATATTAATACAGATCCTTTAAATGATCAAATTAGTAAAAATATTTTTTTAGGTACTTTAAAAAAAGTAACACATAAAATTATTAACTGGGGGAGAAAAAATTCTTTATGGCCTTATAATTTTGGATTATCTTGTTGTTATGTTGAAATGACTACATCATTTACATCTATTAATGATATTTCACGTTTTGGTTCTGAAGTATTAAGAGCATCTCCCAGACAAGCTGATTTTATGGTAATAGCAGGAACATGTTTTTTAAAAATGGCTCCCATTATACAAAGATTATATGATCAAATGTTAGAACCTAAGTGGGTAATTTCTATGGGATCATGTGCTAATTCAGGAGGAATGTATGATATATATTCTGTAGTACAAGGAGTTGATAAATTTTTACCTGTAGATGTTTATATACCAGGATGTCCTCCTAGACCAGAAGCATACATACAAGCATTATTATTATTACAAAAATCTATAAATTACGAAAGACGTCCTTTATCCTGGATAATAGGAGACCAAAGTATTTATAAAGCTAAATTAAAATCATCTAATAAATTTTTTAATGACAAAAATTTTAAATTTAAATCAATAAAAAATATATAATAATAGGATTTTTTATGAAAAATTTTTTTGATAATGTAGTTAAAAAAATAGGAGATACATATAATAAATCTTTTTTTAAGAAAAATATAGAGTCTATTGTTAATGAATTAAATAAAAAATTTAATTTTAAAGATTTTATTATACAAAATATTTCTAATCATAAAATGCCGTTAACTATTTGGATTAGATCACAAGATTTAATAAAATTTATAAAATTTTTTTCCGAAATAGATAATCCGTATAATATGTTATACGATATGCATGGTATAGATGAAAGACTACATTTTAATAAATTTTATTTAATGAAAAAAATGGATTTTTCATTATTTTATTATTTAATATCTATAAATAGAAATTCAGATATTATTATAAAAATTCCTTTAAAAGAAAATAATTTGAATATAAATACTATTACAAATTTTTTTAAAAATGCTAATTGGTATGAAAGAGAAGTTTGGGAAATGTTCGGTATTAATTTTATTAATCATCCTAATTTATCACATATATTATTACCCAAAAATTGGAATTATGGTTTTCCTTTACGTAAGGATTTTCCTTCTAGAGCAACTGAACTTACACCTTATTTTTTAACAAAAGAAAAATATAAAAAAGATATTGAATCTACTAAATTTAATCCAGAAGATTATAATTTTGTAACAAATAATAAATTAAATAATTATATGTATCTTAATTTAGGACCTAATCATCCTTCAGTTCATGGTGCTTTTAGAATAATATTACAATTATCTGGTGAAGAAATTATACAATGTATTCCAGAAATAGGATTTCATCATAGAGGAGCAGAAAAAATAGCAGAAAGACAAACATGGCATACATATATACCATATACAGATAGAATTGAATATTTAGGTGGTTGTATAAATGAAATGCCTTATATTCTTGCAATAGAAAAATTAGCAAATATATCTATCACAGATAGAATTAAGGTTATTAGAATAATGTTATCTGAATTATTTCGTATTAATAGTCATTTATTATGTTTGTCTACCTTTATGCAAGATTTAGGTATAATGACTCCTATATTTTTAGTCTTTACTGATAGACAAAAAGTATATGATATAATTGAAGCTATAACAGGAGCTAGGATGCATCCTGCATGGTTTAGAATAGGAGGATTAGCACAAGATCTACCTAATAGATGGAATATCTTAATAAAAAAATTATTAAATTGGCTACCTAAAAGGTTAAATATATATAAAAAAACTGCACTAGAAAATAGTATTTTAATATCTAGAGCTAAAAACATAGCTTCTTATAATCAAAAAGAAGCAATATCTTGGGGAATTACTGGTACAGGGTTAAGAGCTACTGGATTAAATTTTGATATTCGTAAATGGAGACCTTATTCAGGATATGAAAATTTTGACTTTGATATTCCTATAGGATATAATGTTAGTGATTCTTATTCAAGAATTTTATTAAAATTTGAAGAAATTTGGCAAAGTTTACATATTATTCAACAATGTTTGGATCATATGCCTGCAGGACAATATAAAGTTGATCATCCTCTAACAACTCCCCCTCCTAGAGAAAGAATGTTAAATAATATAGAAAACTTAATTCATCATTTTGTTCAAGTTTCTTGGGGACCATTGATACCTGCTAATGAATCATTTCAAATGATCGAAGCAACTAAAGGAATTAATAGTTATTATTTAATTAGTGATGGAAACACTGTAAGTTATAGAACAAGAATTAGGACACCTAGTTTTCCTCATTTACAACAAATACCATCTGTTATTCAAGGTAGTTTGATATCAGATTTAATTACTTATTTAGGTAGTATTGATTTTGTTATGTCTGATGTAGATCGTTAAAATATAATATCATGAAAAAAATAAATAATAATACAAATATATCTTTAAATAAAGAAGAATTAAAAATAATTAATAAAATTAAAAGTCATTATGAATCTAATAATGCTGCTATTATTGAAATATTAATATTTTTTCAAAAAAAATATGGATGGATATCTAATGATAATATTATGATTATTTCTAATATTTTAGATATAAATCCTTCTGAAATTGATAGTATAGCAACATTTTATAGTCAAATTTTTAGATCTCCAGTAGGTAAATATATTATTAAATATTGTGATAGTGTTGTTTGTTATATAACTAAATATAAGAAAATTTTAAAATATATTCAAAAAAGATTAAATATTAAATCAGGGCAAACGACATCTAATAAACTATTTACTTTAATACCTATTTGTTGTTTAGGACATTGTGAAAAAAGTCCAGTTATAATGATTAATGAAAAAGTTTATACTTCATTATCTATTAATTATATAAATCAAATATTGGATAATTATATTAATGAAAATAATCAATCCTAATCCAGAAACACATCCCCTAACATGGCGTATTAATAATAATAATAAAAATAAAACAATTTTTTTAAAAGAATATATAAAGAAAAATGGCTATCAAAGTCTAAGAAAAAGTTTATTAAAATATTCTTCACAAGATATTATTAATATAGTTAAACAATCAAAATTAAAAGGAAGAGGAGGAGGAGGATTTTATACTGGATTAAAATGGAGTTTAATTCCACCTAAAAAAAATGATAAAGAAATTCGTTATTTTTTATGTAATGCTGATGAAATGGAACCTGGAACATTTAAAGATCGTTTTTTAATAGAAAATATTCCTCATCAACTAATAGAAGGTATTATTATTAGTTCTTTTGCAATTCAAGCAAACAAAGGATATATTTTTTTAAGAGGAGAATATATAAACTGTGCAAAAATTTTAAATATAGCTATAAAAGAAGCTTATAATCTAAATTTTTTAGGTAAAAAAATATTAAATAGTAATTTTGATTTTGATTTATATCTTCATATAGGAGCAGGAAGATATATCTGTGGAGAAGAAACAGCTTTAATTAATTCTTTAGAAGGAAAACGAGCAAATCCTAGATTTAAACCTCCATATCCTGCTTCCATTGGTTTATGGGGGAAACCAACATGTGTTAATAATGTAGAGACTATATTTAATATACCTAGTATTATTCAATATGGTCCTATTTGGTATAAAGATATATCTAAAAGTAAATATGATACTGGTACAAAAATGTTAGGTTTTTCTGGAAATGTAAAAAATCCTGGATTATGGGAGTTACCTTTTGGGATAACTGCTCGTGAAATTTTAGAAAAATATGCAGGAGGAATGAAAAAAAAATTTATATTTAAAGCCTGGCAACCAGGAGGGGCAGGAACTGGTTTATTAACAAAAGATCATTTAGATTTACCTATGGATTTTATAAATATTAGTCAAGCAGGAAGTAGATTAGGAACAGGTATATCTATTGCTATAGATCATACTATTAATATAGTATCTTTAGTAAAAAATTTAGAAATTTTTTTTGCTAGAGAATCTTGTGGTTTTTGTACTCCATGTAGAGAAGGATTACCTTGGATTGTTAAAATATTAACTAATTTAGAAAAAAAAAAAGGAGATAAAAAAGATATTTTTCTTCTTAAAGATATAAGTAAACAATTAACAAATGGAGGTTCATTTTGTGCTCATGCTCCCGGAGCTATGGAACCTTTAAATAGTGCATTAAAATATTTTTTACACGAATTTGAATATGGAATTACTAATTAATTATTTTTTATCTAAAAAATATATTTATTATATATTTTCAAATATACTAAAATAGTATAATGGAATAAGATTATGATTAATATTAATATAGAAGGTAAATTTTATAAAGTTAATAAAAAAGATAATTTATTAAAAATATGTTTATCTTTAGGGTTTAATTTACCTTATTTTTGTTGGCACCCAATTTTAGGTAGTATAGGTTCATGTCGTCAATGTGCCATAAAACAATATGATAATATGAAAAAAAAAAACGGACAAATAATTATGTCCTGTATGTCTTCTCCTATAGAAGGATCTTATATTTTCATTAATGATAAAGATTCTATTAATTTTCGTAAAAAAAATATTGAATTATTAATGTTAAATCATCCACATGATTGCCCAATTTGTGATGAAGGTGGAAATTGTCATTTACAAGATATGACTGTAATGACTGGACATCATATTCGGAGATTTAATTTTCCTAAAAGAAAATATAAAAATCAATATTTAGGACCATTTATATCACATATTATGAACCGTTGTATTACATGTTATCGTTGTGTAAGATTCTATAAAAATTATGCAGACGGTAAAGATTTTAATGTTTTTGGTTCAAAAGATAATATTTATTTTGGAAAATATTTAGATGGTATATTAGAAAGTCCATTTTCTGGTAACTTAATTGAAATTTGTCCTACAGGAGTTTTTACAGATAAAACTTATAATATAAATTATTCAAGAAAATGGGATCTTCAATATGCTCCAAGTATTTGTCAACACTGTTCACTAGGATGTAATATTTTAGTAGGAGAACGTTATGGACAATTATCTAGTATACAAAATAGATTTCATGAAAAAATTAATCATTATTTTCTTTGTGATAAAGGTTATTTTGGTTATGGATATACTCTTTTAAAGAGTAATCCTATTAAAATAATATATTATAAAAATAATGAAAAATTAATTTTAAATAATAAAAAAATTATCAAAAAAATTACTAATTTAATATTAAAATCTAAAAAAATAATTGGAATTGGTTCACCTCGAGCAAGTATAGAAAGTAATTTTATTTTAAAAAAATTAGTTGGAAAAAATAATTTTTATTTAGGTATTTTAGAAAATGAAAAAAAACAAATTAATTATATTATTAAAATATTACAAAATAAAAAAATATATTTTCCCACATTATCTGAAATAGAAAATTATGATGCTATCCTAATTTTAGGAGAAGATTTAACAAATACTAATCCTAGAGCTGCTTTAGCTGTGAGACAAGCTATAAAAAATAATTTAAATAATAATAAAAAATCTAAAAATATTCCTTATTGGCATTCTGATGCAATTTTAAATTTTAGAAATAAATTATTAAATCCATTATTTATCATAAGTAATGATAAAACATCATTAGATGATATATCTTTATGGAATTATTATGCACCTACTATAGATCAATCTAAATTTGGTTTTATATTAGCTAATTATATTAAAAATAATAAGAATAATAATTCTATGCTAAATAATAAAAACTTAATAAATCAAATTATAGAAATAAAAAAAATATTATTAAATGCTAAAAAACCTTTAATTATTTCTGGAACTGGATCAAATTCTATAGAATTAATTTCAGCATCTTTTGCTATAGCAAAAGAATTAAATGCAAAAAAAAAAGATGTAGGTTTATTCTATGTATTAAATAAAGTAAATAGTATGGGAATTGGTTTAATTAAAGGAAAATCTTTACAAAATTTATTTATAAAAAATAAAGTTAATAAATACATAAATATAGACACAATTATTATTGTTGAAAATGATTTATATTTTTATGAAGAAAAAAATAAATTAAATAATTTTTTTAAAAAAATTCCTAATAAAATTGTTTTAGATCATATTTTAACTAAAACTATGAAACAAGCAAATATAATATTACCAACATCAAATTTTCTAGAAAGTAATGGAACTGTAATTAATAATGAATGTAGAGCACAACGATTTTTCCAAGTATATAAACCTTCTTTCTATAATAAACAAAATAATAGAAAATCTAGTTGGCAATGGTTATATCAAATATATGCTAGATTAAATAATCTAAACAAAAAAATTACATTAGATAATCTTATTAAAGAATGTGAAAAATATATCCCTTTATTAAAAGGTATTCATTTAGCATCATATTCTTCTACTTATAAAGTATATAATAGAAAATTTGCAAGATCTCCAATCAGATTTAGTGGTAGAACATCTATATTATCTAATATTAATGTGCATGAACCTAAACAACCAGAAGATAAAGATACTATTTTTAATTTTTCTATGGAAGGTAATTATAATCAAAATCTTAATTGTTCACAAATACCATTTTTATGGGCTCCTGGTTGGAATTCTTCTCAATCATTATATAAATTTCAAAAAGAAATAGGAATTTCTTCAAAATACGGGCCTACAGGATTTAAAATTAATTGCAAAAAAAATTATATATTAAAGTTTAAAAAAAAAAATTATAAAGATAAATTTATTTTACCTAAAAAATTAATAATTACTGCTCATTATACTTTATTTAATAGTAATAGTTTAATCCAAAAATCATCTTTAATTCAAAAATATTTTTCTGATCATTATGTTGTTTTAAATAAAAAAGATGCTGAAAAATTAGGAATTTTAACTAATAATTTAATTGAATTACATTGTTTAAATAATACCTTTATTCTAAAGGTAAGTATTTCAGAGTTTTTACATCAAGGATTAATTAGTATACCATTAGGTGCAAAAGGAATTCCATTATCTTTTTTAGGAAAAATTATTGAAAAAATAAAGGTATTAAAATGATTTTATTTAATTTGTCTAAAAATATAGAATCAAGATTTTTATTCAAAACAATATCTATATTATTATTATTAATAATAAGTGGGAGTTTTTTAAGTTTTGTTGAGAGACGAATCTTAGCTTTATTTCAGAATCGTTATGGACCTAATAGAGTTGGGTTATATGGATGTTTACAAATATTAGCAGATATGATAAAAATTTTTTTTAAAGAAGATTGGACACCAAAATTTTCAAATAAATTATTATTTAATATTGCTCCAATTATAGCTTTTAATGCATTATTATCTGTATTTGCTATATTACCTATTACCCCTAAATTAATAATATCTAATTTAGATATTGGAATACTTTTTTTTTTTATGATGGCTAGCCTTTCTATTTATTCTATTTTATTTGCTGGATGGGCAAGTAATAATAAATATGCTTTATTAGGTTCAATAAGAGGTGTTGCTCAAATAATAAGTTATGAAATTTTTTTAGGTTTGTCTTTAATGGGGATTGTATGCCAAACAGGATCTTTTAATCTATATGATATAGTTTATTATCAGTATAAATATTATTGGAATATTATTCCTCAATTTTTTGGTTTTATATCATTTTTTATTTCTTCTATTGCATTGTGTCATAGGTATCCTTTTGATCAACCAGAAACAGAACAAGAACTCATTGATGGTTATCATATTGAATATTCTGGAATGAAATTTGGTCTTTTTTTTATAGGAGAATATATTAATATTATAGTTATGTCTTCTTTAATAGTAATTTTATTTTTTGGTGGATGGTTAGGACCATTTTTACCACCAATAATATGGTATTTAGGAAAAACTTTTATATTTATAATATTATTTTTTTTAATAAGAGCATCATTACCTAGACCTCGTTATGATAACGTAATGTATTTTAGTTGGTTTACATGTTTACCATTAACATTAATTAATCTTATTGTTACTGCATTTTTTGTAATATTAAAATAATTAGATTTTAAAAAAAAATAATGAAAATAAAAAAATTTTTTAGAAATTTAATCAGTCAAATAAAAAGTATTTTTTTAGTATGGATGAATCTTTTTAATAAAAGAGAAACTATAATGTATCCAGAAGAAAAAATTTATTTACCACCAAGATATAGAGGAAGAATTATATTAACATCTGATTCCAATAATAATGAACGTTGTGTTGCATGTAATCTTTGTGCAGTTTCATGTCCAGTTGGTTGTATAAGTTTGAAAAAAATAACAAATAAAAATGGAAGATCTTATCCAAAATTTTTTCGAATTAATATATCTAGATGTATTTTTTGTGGATTTTGCGAAGAAGCATGTCCTACGGGAGCAATACAATTAATTCCAGATTTTGAATTATGTGAATTAAATAGAAAAGATTTAATTTATGAAAAAAATGATTTATTAAAAAAAAATCAAGGGAAATATACTAAATATAATTTTTATGATATTTCTGGAATTAACATTAATAATAATAATAATAAAAAAAATAAAAATTCAAATATTGAAGTTGATATTAAAAATATATTACCATAATTTTAAATTTTAAAAAAGGATTATAGATGGAAATAATATTTTATACTTTAGAAGTAATATCAATAATTTTCATATTTTTAATGTTTATTAATATTAATCCTATTAATATAATATTGTATTTTCTAATTTCATTAATTTCAATATCATGTATATTTTTTATTTTAGGAGATTATTTTGCAGGTGCATTAGAAATTATTATTTATGCAGGAGCTGTTGTCATTTTATTTATATTTTCTTTAATGTTTTTAGATTATAAAAATATTAAATTAGAAGAAAAAAAAGTTTTATTAAAAAAAAAAATATCTTTATTTATTATATTATTTTTCACTTTAGTATTTGTTATATTTATTTTTTTTATTTTAAAAAATATATATAGTAAAAAATATATTATTATGAATTTTATTAATATAAAAGACATTGGTATAAATTTATTTACAAAATATAAAATTATTGTTGAATTAATATCAATACTTTTATTATCTGGTATAATTACTGTTTTACACATAGGTAAAACACAAGAACAATAAAAAAAAGAGTGTTAAATGATACCTTTATATCATATTTTAATATTTATTATATTAATATTTATTTTGGGATTAACAGGAATAATTATTAGAAATAATATGTTATATATTCTAATTTTTACTGAAATTATGATTAATTCTGCAGCATTATCATGTATAATTTCTGGTAATTATTGGAAACAAACAGAAGGCGAAATTATGTATATTGTATCCATTAGTATATCAGCTATAGAAACTTGTATAAATTTAATTTTATTAATAAAATTATACTATTATAAAAATAACATTAATATTGACTCAATGAGTGAGATGAATGGATGAATTTTCTTTTTTTAATAATTTTAATGCCATTAATTAGTTTTGTAATACTATCACTTTTTTCAAAATATTTGAATAAAACTCAAATTTCAATAATTGGAATAAGTTTTATAGGTATAAGTGCAATTCTTGCATTAATTATAGGATTTATTTTTATTAAAAATAATGGTCTATTATATAAACAAACTTTATGGAAAATATTAGATATTGATTATTTATATATTGATTTTTCTTTATATTTAGATAAATTATCTTTAATAATGTTATTACTTATTACCTGGGTAGGATTTATAATTCATATTTTTTCAATTTGGTATATGGAAAATAAAGAAGGATATTCTAGATTTTTTGCATATACTAATTTATTTATATCAAATATGATATTGCTAATTTTAGCTAATAATTTTATTTTAATGTTTTTTGGATGGGAAGGTGTAGGAGTATGTTCCTATTTATTAATAGGATTTTTTAATAAAAAATTAAAAAATGGATTATCTGCTATAAAAGCTTTTTTAATAACTCGTTTTAGTGATATTTTTTTAATTATTGGAATTTTTTTAATATTTAAAGTTTTTCATACTTTAAATTTTTCAAAAATATCATATTTAATAACATCTTCTCATATTTATTATAAATCATATTATTTAAAAATTATTTCTATAATGTTAATAATTGGATCATTAGGTAAATCTGCTCAATTTCCATTAAATACTTGGTTAATAGATGCTATGGCTGGACCAACTCCTGTATCATCAATGATTCATGCTGCTACTATGGTAACAGCAGGCATTTATTTAATATTACGTAACAATATATTATTTTTAATGAATGATAATATACTTTTTTTAACTAGTATTATTGGATCAATAACTTTATTATTATCTGGATGGTCTGCATTAATACAAAATAACATAAAAAATATTTTAGCTTATTCTACTATGAGTCAACTTGGTTATATGTTTTTAGCATTAGGTATTCATTCTTTTCATGCTACTTTATTTCATATAATATCTCATGCTTTTTTTAAAGCATTACTTTTTTTATGTGCTGCATCTATTATTACTTCATGTAATAATGAACAAAATATATTTAAAATAGGAAAAACAAAAAAATATTTTCCTTTTATATATTATTATTTTTTATGTGGTGCTTTATCCTTAATGTCATTACCTTTTATAACAATGAGTAGTTTTACTAAAGAAAAAATATTATATGAAATATTAATAAATAAACATATTTTATTATTTATAATTGGTATTATAGGTAGTTTTTTTACATGTTTATATACAATACGTATGATTTATATTATTTTTTATGGTCAAAAAATTATTTTACCTATTATTAATAATAAATTTGCACATAATTTCCCATTAGTTATATTAAGTATACTTTCTAGTAACATAGGTATAAAATTATTACCCAGAAAAAATAGTATTTTATTTCCTAATAAAATGTTATTTTTGAAAAGTCATTTTAATCATATGTTAGAAATTGTATCTATTATTATATTCATAATAAGTTTTATATTATATATATTTTATATTAAAAAAAATAATTTTATTAATAAAGTTGTTAATTATTATTATAAATTTTCTTTTATAAATAATTTTTTTTTAAATGGATGTTATATCGATTTTATTTATAAAAAAATTTTTGTAAATATTTTTTTAAAAATACTATTGATCATAAAAAATGATCCTATTGCTAGATTTATAGATTTTTTAACGATAAAAACAATAAATAAAATAGGAAATATACTTTTATTAAATCAAAATGGATATATTCGTTGGTATATATCATCAATATATTTAGGAATAATATTAATTATATTATATTTAATAATATTAATTAATTATTAAAATTTTTATATAAAATAAAATTAGGAAATTTTATGTTATTACCTTGGTTAATACTAATTCCTTTTATTAGTGGTTTAATTTGCTGGAAAAGTGAAAAAATAAATCTTAAATTACCTCGTTGGATATCTTTAATTTCCATAAGTTTTATTTTTTTAATATCAATTTTAGAGTGTTTTATATATAGAATTAATTATAATAAAAAAATATTATTTATATATCCTATATGGATCTCAGAATTTATATGGGATTGGATTCCTAAACTTGGAATTCATTTCCACTTAGCAATGGATGGATTATCATTATTAATGATTAGTCTTACTGGTTTATTAGGGATAATGGCAATTATATGTTCTTGGAATGAAGTTAAAAAATGGCACGGTTTTTTTCATTTAAATTTATTATGGATTTTAAGTGCTGTAATTGGTGTTTTTTTATCTATAGATATGTTTTTATTTTTTTTATTTTGGGAAATTATGTTAATACCGATGTATTTTTTAATATCTTTATGGGGACATAAAGGAGAAATAGGAAATAGTAGGATAAAAGCTGCTACAAAATTTTTTATTTATACACAAGCAAGTGGTTTGTTAATGTTATGTGGGATTTTATATTTAGTTTTTTTAAATCAAAAAACAACTGGTATATTAACTTTCGAGTATACTTATTTACTAAATAATTATGTAAATTTAAAAACAGAATTTTTATTAATGTTATCTTTTTTTATTGCTTTTGCAGTTAAAATGCCTATTATTCCATTTCATGGATGGTTACCTGAAGCACATAGTCAAGCTCCCACAGCTGGTTCAGTTGATCTTGCTGGTATTTTATTAAAAACAGCTGCTTATGGTTTATTAAGATTTACCTTACCATTATTTCCTACATCATCTTTAAAATTTTCTTTTATTGCAATATTATTAGGAATATTTGGTATATTTTATGGTTCTTTAATGGCTTGCATACAATCTGATATTAAAAAAATTATAGCATATACTTCAATTTCTCATATGGGATTCATTTTAATGGGGATTTATAGTCATAATAAATTAGCTTATCAGGGTGTTATAATACAAATAATATCACATGGAATTTCTGCTGCAGCACAATTTATTCTTTGTGGACAAATATATGAAAGACTAAAAACAAGAAATATTAAATTAATGGGAGGAATTTGGAACGAATTACATACGTTACCAGGTTTATTTTTATTTTTTTCTTTAGCTAGTATTGGAATACCTGGTACAGGAAATTTTATAGGAGAATTTTTAATTTTATTAGGTACTTTTCATTCATATCCTATATGTGCAAGTATTGCTTCTTTTAATTTACTATTTTCTAGTATATATTCTTTATATATGGTACAAAAAATTTTTTATGGGCCTAAAACTAAAATAAATATTTTTATAAAAAAAATGTTTTTAAGGGAAAAAATTATTATTTTTATCCTGTTAATTTTATTATTAATTTTAGGTTTTTATCCAAAAATTATTCTAAATATTTCAGATTTTACTATAAATAATATTTATAATAGATTGATGTTAATTAATTATACATAAAATGTATGTATGTTCATTTTAAATAAATTTATCAAATAAAATAGAATTTTTTATGACTAAATCATTAATACCTTTAATTACTATTATTACATTATTAATATTATTATTAATAAAAATATCTATTAAAAGAAATAATTTAACAAGTTTAATTATTACAATTTCAGGATTTATATTAACAATAATATCTATTTTTTATGTTAAAAATAATAATTTTCCAATAAATTATCTATTTTTAAATGATATGTATTCAAATTTTTATACAATTATATTAATTTGTAATAATATTATAACGTGCTTAATTTCATATAAATGGTTATCTAATTTAAAATATAATAAGGATGAATTTTATTTATTAATAATAATATCTACTATTGGCAGTATTGTATTATTAAATTCAAATAATTTAATTTCTATGTTAATAGGTATTGAATTAATATCTATACCTATATTTGGGCTCATAAGTTATAATATTAATTCAAAATATTCATTAGAAGCTAGTATTAAATATGTAATTTTATCAACTATTGCATCATCTTTTATAATACTTGGAATTTCTTTTATCTATTTAGATAATGGAAGTTTAAATTTTACATTCTTATTAAATAATTATTTATTTTATAATAAATTTTTAATTAATTATTTAACTATAATTGGATTTTGTTTAATTTTAGTGAGTTTAAGTTTTAAATTATCAATAGCACCATTTCACTTATGGACTTCTGATGTATATCAAGGTGCTCCTACAATTGTAACAATATTTTTAACTACATGCAATAAATTATCTATTTTTATATTTTTAGTAAAATTTTTAATTTATTTTGCTAAAATTAATAATAATAAATATTTTTTATATAAAATATTAATATTACTATCAATGTTATCTATAATTATTGGTAATATTATGGGAATTAAAACAAAAAATAATATTAAACGTTTATTAGCATATTCATCTATAGCTCATATTGGTTATATGTTAACAATTTTAATTTATAATCAGAAATATACAATATATCTTTTTTCATTAGAAATGATGATAATATATATTATTGGATATATAATAAATAATTTAGTTATATTGGGAATAATAAGTTTATTTGAAGGTTTTAATTTTCAAGAAAATAATATAGACAAATTATATTATTATCGTGGATTATTTTGGTATGACCCTATACTTGCTTTTATATTTACAGTTATGTTTTTATCTTTAGCTGGAATTCCTTTGACTATAGGTTTTATATCTAAATTTTATTTAATAGCTTTAAGTATAAAAATGAAAATATGGTATTTAACCCTAATTATTATATTAGGTAGTTCTATTGGTTTATATTATTATTTACGAATTATTATTAGTTTATATTTAATACCATCTAAAATAAATAAAAATTGGTACACTTCTAAAGTAGAAAATAATAATTTTTATTTTTTTATTAAAAATTTATTTTTATTATTAACAATAATAATAATTATATTAGGTATTTATCCTGGATTTGTTATTAATAACATTAAAAATATAATCTAAACTGAATGTTATTTTTTTTTTTAAATAAAAAAATATTTTTTTATTATTTTTATGAAAATTTTTATTACTATAAACAATAAAAAAATATATAAAAAATATTTAATAATTTTACTAAAATCTCTAATCCAAGCGGATATAATTTCACCAAAAAAATATCCAGTAATAGTAAAAAAAATAGTCCAAATAATAGCACCAATAATATTTAATAAAAAAAATTTTATATTAGAAATATTAGTAATACCCATTATAATTGGACTAATTAATCTAAAACCATAAATAAATCTTGTTATAATAATAAATATATAAGGATAATTTGTAATTAAATTATGATATTTTTTAATTTTAAAATTATAATTTTTAAAAAAAGATAAAAATTTTTTATTATATTTTTTACCTATAAAAAATAATATCTGATTACTTATTACAGAACCTATAATTGTAATAATAATAATTTTATGTAAAAATAATATTTTTTTGTGAGCTAACATTCCAGAAATAATAATTAATGTTTCCCATTCAATTAATGATCCTAATAATATAAATAAATAACCATATTGGTTCATTGTTTTAGCTATATTTATATTAAACATGTTTTATATCACGTTTATAAAATAAATATTTATAAAATACAATATTTCGGTGAGAAAGGGATTCGAACCCTTGATATGTTTCCATATACATACTTTCCAGGCATGCGCCTTAAACCACTCGGCCATCTCACCATAATTTATATAATAAATATTGTTAAAATACTACTAATAGTATAGTATTATACTACTATGTTAAAGAAAAAAAAAATAAAATTTAGTTTTTTATTTTATGATTATGAAACTTTTGGGCTAAACCCAAAAAAAGATAGAATTGCACAATTTGCATGTATACGTACTGATATTAATTTAAATATTATAAGTTCACCTATTGTAACTTACTGTAAGTTACCTAGTGATTATTTACCTGATCCTAATTCTATTATTATTCATAATATTAGTCCTTATGTAGTTAACTTAAAAGGATTAAAAGAAAATGAATTTGCTCATTTTATTAATAAAATATTTTCATATCCTAATACTTGTATTTTAGGATATAATAATATTAATTTTGATGATGAATTTAGTAAATTTTTATTTTATCGTAATTTTTACGATGCATATGAGTGGTTTTGGAAAAATAATAACAGTCGTTGGGATATATTAAACTTAATTAGAGCATGTTATGTATTAAGACCTAATGGTATTTTTTGGCCAAAAATTAATAATATTCCAATATTTAATCTTGAAAAAATTGCTATATTAAATAATATATTACCATATTATAAATCACATGATGCATTATCAGATGTATATACAACAATCTCTCTTACTAAATTAGTCAAAAATAAACAACCATTATTATTTAAATATTTTTTTAAATATAAAAATAAAAATTTTTTAATCAAAATTATAAATTTATTAAAAATTCAAATTTTAATTCATATTAGTAATATTTATAAAAATAAAGATAATAATTTAAATTGTATTACACCTTTATTTTGGCATCCCGAAAATAAAAACATATTAATTACTTTTAATTTGAAAAAAAAAATAAGTAGTTTTTTAAAAATTTTAAATAATAAAAGTAAAATAAAAAAAGAATATATATTTTTATATATACAATATATTAATTTTAGTAAATCTCCATTATTAATACCAATTAATATTTTAAAAAAAATAGATATTAAACGATTAAAATTTAATATTTTATTTTACACAGAAAACTTTTCGATGCTAAAAAAAAATTTTTTAGAAATAAAAAATTTTATTAAATTAAATTTAATTAATTTTTCTAAAAAAGATGATAATACAAATATTTATAATGTAGATGAACAATTATATAAAAATTTTTTTCCAAATAATGATTTATATAATTTTAAAAAAATAAATGATAAAAAATCTATTTATTTAAATTTAAATAAAATATCATTCAAAGATAAAAGGGCAAAAATTTTATTATTTAAATATAAAGCAAGAAATTTTCCATTTATGTTAAATCACATAGAAAAAAAAAAATGGAATATATATCAAAAAAATATTTTTAACAAAAAATTTCTTAATAATTATATTCTAAAAATAGAAAAATTTTTACAAAATGAATTATGTAATAAAAAAATTTTAGTTTTAAAAGATTTATTAAAATATGTTAAAGAATTATATAATTCACTAACTTAATATATGTCCTAATTTTATATTTTTAGTATTTAAATATTTATAATTATAAATGTTATAATCTATAATTAACGGGATTCTATCTATTACATTTATACCTTTTTTTTTTAAAAAATTAATTTTATGAGGATTATTTGTTAATAATTTAATATTTAAAATACCTAATATTTTTAATATATTTATACATGAAATAAAATTTCTTTCATCTGCATAAAATCCTAACTTATAATTTGCTTCTACAGTATCTAATCCATGATCTTGTAAATTATATGCTTTAATTTTATTTAAAAGACCAATATTTCTACCTTCTTGTCTATGATAAATTAATATACCACAATTAGCTTTAGAAATTTTTTCTAAAGCTAATTGTAATTGTAAACCACAATCACAACGTAAACTAAAAAAAGCATCTCCTGTTAAACATTCTGAATGTATTCTTGTTAAAATAATTGAGTTCTTATGTATTTTTTTTAATCCATATACTAAAGCAATATGATGATTACCTGTATTTACTTCTTCAAATCCTATGATAATAAATTCACCCCATTTTGTTGGAAGTTTTGCTCTAGATACTTCTTTTATATTCATAAAATTTTTACCTATAAAATTTTGAATTTTACTAAAAATAAAAATTTATAATAAAATAAATATGTTTACTTAAATAAAAAATATTTTTTTATTAAGTAATAATATTTTATTATATTGAATTTTTTATTAAAATAATTTATTTATATAATAAACTATTATTTTTAGGAATTATATGAATTTATTAAAGTCATTAACGACAGTTAGTGTAATTACATTATTCTCTAGATTATTAGGCTTTATTAGAGATAGTCTTATAGCAAAAGTTTTTGGTGCCGGTGTTTATAGTGATTCTTTTTTTATTGCTTTTAAATTACCTAATTTATTACGTCGTATATTTGCAGAAGGAGCTTTTTCTCAAGCTTTTACCCCAATATTAGCAGAATATAAAAACAAAAAAAGTAGAAAAGACACAAAAAATTTTATTGCTTCTACATTAGGCATATTAATTATAATACTGTCAATAATAGTATTATTAGGAATAATATTTTCTTCTTTCATTATTTCTATAATTGCTCCTGGATTTGTTAATACAGATTTTAAATTAAAACTTACATCTAAAATATTAAAAATGACTTTTCCTTATATTTTATTAATTTCATTATCTTCATTAGCAAGTTCAATTTTAAATATTTGGAAAAATTTTTTTGTACCAGCAGTAACTCCTATTTTATTAAATTTAAGTATGATTTTATTAATTATTCTTTTTCCTAAAATGTTAGAACCTTCAATTTTAATCCTAGCATGGGCTGTATTAATTGGAGGATTATTACAAATTTTTTATCAATTAATTTATTTAAAAAAGATAAATATGTTAATTATTCCTCATTTTAAAAATTTTGATAGAGGAGTATTAAGAGTTTTTAAAAAAATGGGGACAGCTATAATTGGGGTAGCAGCTACACAAATATCGTTATTAATTAATTCTGCTCTTTCATCTTTCTTAATTACAGGTTCTATTACTTGGATTTATTATGCTGATCGTTTAATGGAATTACCTATAGGTATGTTTGGAATAGCATTAACAATAGTATTATTACCTGCATTAACTGATTCGTTTACACAAAATAATGAAAAAGAATATAATCAATTAATGGATATTGGATTACGTTTATGTTTTTTACTAATAATACCTAGTTCTTTAATTTTAGGTTTTTTATCAAAAACATTATTGATTTCTTTATTTCAATATGGAGCTTTTACTTATTTTGATGTATTAATGACGCAAGTAAATATTATTATTTATTCAATAGGATTAATATTTTTAATAATTGCTAAAGTATTAGCAATAGGGTTTTATGCTAGACAAGATGTTAAAACTCCGGTTAAAATAAATATATTAGTTTTAATTATTACTCAATTATTTAGTCCTCTTTTTATTTTTTTTTTACATCATATAGGATTCTCTATATCCATATGTTTTGCTGCATTTTTAAATGTTATTCTATTATTTAATAAACTAATTAAAAAACATATTTATAAACCTGAACCTGGTTGGTTTAATTTTTTATTTCGTATGAGTATCATAACATTTATTTTAAGTATAATTTTATTATTTATTTCTCATATAATTTCTGAAAAATGGTTAATTTTAACATCTTTTAAAATACGTATATTTTTTCTATTAAGTATTTGTTTTATTATTTTTCTTTTATATATAATTATATTATTTATATTAGGATTTCGTCTAAAAGATTTTTCTTTAAAAGAAAAACAATAATTTTTTTATTTTATCAACAAATATTTTAATATTATAAAATTGATAATTTTAATTTTAAAAAAATTTACATATTTTATTTTTAAAATAAAAATAATAGAAATAAATAATATATATTTTTTAATATTAGTTAGTTTAACTAAACTAAAATTTAAATTTCAGTTAAAATAATTAAAATTAACTTTTATATATTATTTTTTATATATTAAAATATATATATAATTATATTTTTAGGTTATTATATGGTAATAAAGAAAAGTTTAATACATTTTAAATGTGATAAAAATAATTATAAAGGTTTGTATATAACAAAAAATGCTTTTTTACAAATAAAAAGAATAATAGAAAAATATGATAATAAAGGCATAAAATTATTTTTAAAAAAATCTGGTTGTTTTGGTTTCAAATATAAATTTTTTTTAGTAAAAAATATACTTAAGAATGAAATTTTATTTAAAAAAAAAAACATATATATTTTTATTAATAATAAAGATATTATTTTTATAGATGGAACTATTATTGATTTTACAAAAAATAATTTTAGTCAATCATTTGAATTTTATAATAAAAAAATTAAACAATTCTGTGGATGTAAAAAAAGTTTTAATTTTGATTAAAAAAGAAATAATTTTATGAGTAATAACTTAAAGTATTTAAGAGAAAAAAAAAATATATATAAAGAAGGATTTTCCACTAAATTAAAAAATGAAAAATTTACTCCTGGTATTAATTTAGATATAATACATAAAATATCTCATGTTCGAAATGAACCAGAATGGATGCTGAATTTTAGATTACAAGGATATTATTCATGGATAAAACAAAAAGAACCTCATTGGTTAAATGGTTTTTATAAAAAATTAAATTATCAAAAATATATATATTATTCAGCTCCTTTAAATAATTTAAAAACAACTAATAATATTAAAAAAAATAAATATTTAACATCTGAAGTAAAAAATACATTCGATAAGTTAAAAGTACCTATTGATAATAATACTACCATAGCTGTAGATGCTATTTTTGATTCTGTATCAGTAATTACAACAAATCAAAAAAAATTATTAAAGCAAGGAATTATTTTTTGTTCATTAAATAATGCTATAAAAAATTATCCTGAATTAGTTAAAAAATATTTAGGTTCAGTAGTTCCTGCTAATGATAATTTTTTTGCATCATTAAATGCTGCTGTAGCTTCTGATGGTACATTTATATATATTCCTAAAAATACGTATTGTCCCATAGATTTATCTACTTATTTTAGAATTAATGAAAAAAATATTGGACAATTTGAACGTACTATTTTAGTTGCAGATGAAAATAGTTATCTTAACTATATAGAAGGATGTTCTGCTCCAATTAGAAATAATTCTCAATTACATGCTGCTGTTGTTGAAGTAATTTTACATAAAAATGCTCAAGTAAATTATTCAACAGTACAAAATTGGTTTCCAGGAAATGTTAAAAATAAAGGAGGAATTTTAAACTTTGTAACTAAAAGAGCAATATGTAAAGGAGAAAATAGTAAAATGTCTTGGACACAATCAGAAACAGGTGCGGCAATTACTTGGAAATATCCAAGTGTTATTTTACAAGGAGATAATTCTACAGGAGAATTTTTTTCTGTTTCTTTAACGAATGGTTATCAACAAGCTGATACTGGTACTAAAATGATTCATATAGGAAAAAATACAAAATCAAAAATAATTTCTAAAAGTATTTCTACTGAAAATAGTAAAAATACCTATAGAGGTTTAGTTTCTATTAAGAAGAATGCAAATAATTCTCGTAATTTTACTCAATGTGATTCAATTTTAATTGGTTCTAAATGTAGTACACATACATATCCTGTTTTAAATATTTTAAATAATACAGCACAAGTTGAACATGAAGCTACTACTTCTAAAATTGAAGAAGAACAAATATTTTTTTGTTTACAAAGAGGATTAAATATAGAAGATGCTATTTCTCTTATTATTAATGGATTTTGTAGAGAAGTTTTTACTAAATTTCCTTTAGAATTTGCAATTGAAGCTCAAAAATTACTATCTCTTCATTTAGAAGATAGTATTGGATAATATATCTATATTAATTAAAAGAAAATTATGTTAAAGATTAACAATTTACAAGTTCATATAAATAATAAAATTATCTTAAATAAACTTAATTTAAATATAAATTCTGGAGAAATACATGCAATTATGGGACCTAATGGTTCAGGTAAAAGTACATTATCATATGTATTATCTGGTAAAAAAGAATATACTATATCTAAAGGAGAGATATTTTATAAAAAAGAAAATTTATTATTTATGAAACCTGAAATTAGAGCAAGAAAAGGAATTTTTGTATCTTTTCAATATTTAATTGAAATACCAGGAGTAAGTAATAATATATTTTTATATAATTCTTTAAAAGCTATTAAAAAATATAAAGAAAAAAAACAAATAGATAAATTTACTTACAATAAAATTATTAATGAAAAAATTAAAATTTTAGGAAAATCAAAAGATTTTTTACAACGTTTTGTTAACGTTGGTTTTTCTGGCGGGGAAAAAAAAATTAATGATATATTTCAAATGTTTGTATTAGAACCAGATTTATGTATTTTAGATGAAATAGATTCTGGATTAGATATAGATGCATTAAAATTAGTATGTAAAATAATTAATATTATGAAAAATTCAAATAGATCTTTTTTAATTATTACACATTATCGTCGTATTCTTGATTATATTAATCCTGATTATGTTCATATTTTATATAATAAAAAAATTATACAATCAGGAAATTGTAATATTATTTCCTATTTAGAAAAATACGGATATGGATATTTTAATGAAAAATAATATTTATAAACAAATAAAAAATATTTACAAATCACATAAAAAATATCATTTCTCTAAAAAATCAGAATTTAATTGGTTAAAATTAAAAAATATATTAAAAAATAAATTATATGATAATAATAAAAAAAATTTTTTAAAATATATTAATAATAATATATTAATAAATAATCAAAATTTATTAATAAGTATGAATAAATTAGAAAAATTTTTATTTAAAATAGATGCAATTACATTATGTTTTATTAATGGTAAAATTAATAAAAACATTAGTAATTTAAATAATATTTATTATGATATAGATATAACAAAATATAATACTATTAATTTTAAAAATATTAATTTTCAACATAATATTTATACATATTTATCTGAATCTTTAACCAAAGAAATAGTTACAATTAATATTCATAATAAAACAAATATTAATATTAAACCAATTTATTTAGTTTATTTTAATATAAATAATGAAAAAAATAAAATTTTTATGTCTAATTATAGAAATTATATTTATTTAAATAATAAATATCCTTTAATATTAATTGAACATCATATAAATATTAACTATTTGTATTTAAATAATATTTATAATACTTTAATTTTAAATAATAATGTTAGATTAGAATATTATCAATTTATTACAAATGAAAATAAAAATAAAAATTATTATATTATGAATAATGAATTTTATTTATATAACAATGTTTTTTTTAAAAAATATGATTTATTAATGTCTAATAAATATATAGAACAAAATAATAATTTTAAATTTATAGGGGAAAAATCTAAATTAGTATATAAGAGTATATCATTAGCTAAAAATAATAATTTAGTAAATTTAAATAATTATGTGGAGCATGATGAAAAAAATTGTTGTAGTATCCAAAAACATAAAATTATTACATTAGATAATTCTTTTATTAATTCTATTGGTCTACTAAAAATTAATAAAAATGCAATAAAAACAGATGGACAAATAAATTATAGTAGTTTATTATTAAGCAAATCATCAAAAATAAATATACAACCAGGATTAGATATATTAAATCATGATGTAAAATGCGCACATAGTGTTTTTACGGGAAAATTAGATTATAATCAAATATTCTTCTTACGAATGAGAGGAATAAGTTTTAAAAAAGCATATAATATTTTACTAATATCATTTATATTAGATTCTTTAAAAGAAATTAATTTTAATAATTTAAAAAAAGAATTTTTAAAGAAATTATTATTTTATTTGTCAGTAGAGAATTTTTTTCATGAATTTTAATATAAAAAACATAAGAAAACAATTTCCAATTTTACTAAATAAAATTAATGGAAGAAAATTTATATATCTTGATAATGCAGCTACTGTTCATAAACCTAAAAAAGTAATTTCAGCATTAAATAATTTTTATAAAAATGAATATGCTTCAGTAAATAGAAGTATATATAGTTTAAGTATAAATGCAACAAATAAAATGGAAAATATACGTTATAAAATATCAAAATTTATTAATGCAAAACATACTGAAGAAATAATTTTTACCAAAAGTACTACGGAAAGTATTAATTTAATTGCAAATACTTGGGGGATAAAAAATATTTTATCACATAATAATATTATTATTACTCAAATGGAACATCATTCTAATATTATTCCCTGGAAAATATTATCAGAAAAAATAGGTTTTAATATACGTTTTATTCCATTTAATAAAAATGGAGATTTAGAATTAAATAAAATTGATAATTTAATTGATAAAAACACTTGTTTAATATCAATTACATATATTTCAAATGTTTTAGGAACGATTAATCCAATTAATAATATAATTAAAATAGCTAAAAAAAAAAATATTACTATTTTAATAGATGGTGCTCAGGCTGTTGCTAATAAAAAAATTGATGTTCAAAATTTGAATTGTGATTTTTTTGTTTTTTCTGGCCATAAAATTTTTGGTCCTACTGGAATAGGTATTTTATATGGGAAAAAAAAAATATTAGAGTTAATGCCTCCATGGCAAGGAGGTGGTGGAATGATTAAAGATATGTGTAAAAATCAATTTATTCCAGAAAAATTACCTTGGAAATTCGAAGCAGGTTCTCCTAATATAGCTGGTATTATAGGATTAGGTGCTGCAATATCATGGTTTATATCTTTTAATATAAAAGATATAATTAATCATAATAGATTTTTGACTAAATATACTTTAACAAGACTTAATGATATATCAAATATAAAAATATTTGGAAAAAATAAATTTAGTAAAAATAGAATAGGTATAATTTCATTTAATTTAGGAAAACATCATGCGTATGATGTAGGTAGTTTTTTAGATCAATATGGTATTGCTATTCGTACTGGTCATCATTGTTCTATCCCTGTTATAAAATATTTTAACGTTAAATCTATGTGTCGAATTTCGTTTTCTATTTATAATAATAAAAATGATATTGATTTTTTTATAAAAAAATTAATTTATATAAATAATTTATTAAGTAAATAATTATGTCATATAATTTACCATGTATAAATGAAATTAAAAATAATTTTATAAGTTGTAATAATTGGGAAGAAAAATATTTATATATAATTGAATTAGGTAATCAAATACCTATTTTGTCAAGAAAAGAATATTCTTCAGAAAATTTTATTCCAGGATGTCAAAGTAGAGTATGGGTTTCTATGAAAATTAATTCTTATAATTATATTCAATTTAAAGGTGATAGTGATTCTTCAATAGTTAAAGGATTATTAACAATAATTTTCATCTTTTATAATAAAAAAACTTATAATGAAATTATAACTTTTGATATTAAATCGTGTTTTAAACAATTAAATTTTAATAAATATTTAACTTATTCTAGAATTCAAGGTATTAATATTATTATAAGAACAATTAAAAATAAATTAAAAAATTTAATTATGAATTTAAGTAAATAAATTAATAATTTTATTATTTTTTAAATAAAATAATATAGGAAATATAAATTATATGAAGAAAACAAAAATAGTTTGTACCATAGGTCCTAGTTCTGAATCTAAAAATATTTTATCTAATTTATTAAATTTAGGTATGAATGTTGCAAGATTAAATTTTTCACACGGTACTCATGATGATCATCAAAAACGTATTAATCTTTTAAAAAAGATTATAAAAAAAACAGGTAACAATGCAGCAATTTTATTAGATACTCAAGGTCCAGAAATAAGGACTATGAAATTATATAAAGGGAAAGATGTATATTTACAAGCTGGAAATAAATTTATTTTAACTACTGATAAATCTATAGTGGGTAATGAACAATGTGTTGCTATTACATACTCTGGTCTTATAAATGATTTAAAAATAGGAAATAAAATATTGATAGATGATGGATTAATAGCAATAAAAGTATTAAAAATTATTAATGATAAAATAATATGTAAAATATTAAATAACGGGAAACTATCAGAAAATAAAAGTATTAATTTACCTGGAATATCTATCAAATTACCTTCTTTATCAAAAAAAGATAAACATGATTTAATTTTTGCATGTAAAAATAAAATAGATTATATTGCAGCTTCTTTTATTAGAAAAAAGCAAGATATATTAGAAATAAAAAATTTTTTAAAAAAACATAATGGAAATGATATTAAAATTATCTCGAAGATTGAAAATCAAGAAGGGTTAAATAATTTTGATGAAATACTAGAAGTATCCGATGGCATAATGGTTGCTAGAGGTGATTTAGGAGTAGAAATTCCTGTAGAAAATGTTATTTTTGCTCAAAAAATGATAATTAAAAAATGTAATTATTTCGGTAAAATTGTAATAACTGCAACACAAATGTTAGATTCTATGATTAAAAATCCTAGACCTACTAGAGCTGAGGCTGGTGATGTTGCTAATGCAATTCTGGATGGAACAGATGCAGTTATGTTATCTGGAGAAAGTGCTAAAGGTAAATACCCATTAGAATCTGTATCTATTATGTCTACGATTTGTGAAAGAACAGATATCACAATGACTAATAGAATAAATTTTTATGATAATACAGATATGAGTATTACAGATGCAGTATGTCGTAGTGCAGTTGAGATTGCAGAGAAACTAAAAGCACCTTTAATAATTGTAGCTACTCAGTTAGGAAAATCTGCAAAATCAATAAGAAAATATTTTCCGAAAGCAATAATTTTAGCTTTAACTACAAATAAAAAAACTGTAAAACACTTAATTTTAAGTAAAGGAATAATTCCTAAATTAGTTGATAAAATATCATCTACAGATGATTTTTATGTTATAGGGAAAAAAGTAGCTTTAACTAGTAAATATGCATCTAAAGGAGATGTTATTGTAATGGTTTCTGGGGCACTTGTTCCTAGTGGGACAACAAATACTACATCTGTACATATCATATGATATGTATGTATTATACTTATTTAAAAATATTAGCTTTGTCTAATCTTTTTTATAAAAAAATGTAATTCTTTAATTAAGTAAATAATTTCCTTTTCAGTAGTAAATCTTCCAAAAGAAATACGAATAGAACTTTGAATTAATTCTTTTGTTAATCCTAAAGATTTTAAAACATGAGAAGTATTATATTTATTTGAATTACATGCTGATGAAGATGAAATAATAATATTATTCATTTCTAACATAAGAATTTTATTAAAAATATCTTTGCAACCTATATTAATTATATAAGGAGAACTATTTTTAAAACTACCATTTAAAAATATTCCCGGAATATTTCTTATTTCATTCCAGAACTTTTTTTTTAATATTTTTATTCTTTCCTTCTCTTTTTTTATTTCATTATCTGCAATAATTAATGCTGTTGACATACCAATAATTTGGTGAGTAGCTAAAGTACCTGATCTTAAACCTTTTTCTTGTCCTCCTCCATGTAATAATGGAGTTAAAATTATTTTAGGTTTTTTTTTTTTTACATATAAAACTCCAATTCCTTTGGGACCATAAAATTTATGTGCAGAAAATGATAATAGATCAATATTCATTTTTTTTAGATTTAATGAATATTTTCCTATACTTTGTGTAGCATCTACATGAAAAAATACATTTTTTTTTTTACATATATTACCAATATTTTTAATATTATTAATTGTTCCAATTTCATTATTAATATGCATTACTGAAACTAAAATAGTTTTATTTATAATTTTTTCTTTTAGTAAATTTAAATTTAAAACTCCAATATTAGAATTAGTTATATATATAATTTTTATACCTAATTTTTTTAAAAAATTACAAGTTTCTAGTACAGCTTTATGTTCCATACTACTTGTAATTATATATTTTTTTTTATTATTAAAATAACTATATATAATTCCTTTAATAGCTAAATTTATAGATTCAGTTGCATTAGATGTAAAAAAAATTTCTTCTTGTTTACTACCAAGAATATTTGCTATACGTATTCTAGCATTTTCAATTTCATTTTTTGTTTTTCTTCCTAAATAATTTGAAGAAGATGAATTTCCAAATAATCCTTTTGTAGTAAGATAATTATTCATTTTTTCTAAAACCCTTTTATCAATAGGAGTTGTAGAAGCATAATCTAAATAAATTAATTTATTCATAATTTAATACATTATTATTTAAAATAAATATTTTAAAAATTTTTATAAATTTATAATAAATAATATATATTATTTATTAAAAAAATAACATTATTTATTATTTTAATACAAATATTGTAAATAAAATTAGGATATTTCATGAAAAAAAAATTTTTAAAATCACAAAATACAATATTTATTTTTGATTCTGGATTAGGTGGCATTACAATATTTAATTATATAAAAAACATTTTTTTAAATATAAATTTTATTTATTTATTAGATAATAAATATTTTCCATATGGAAATAAATCAAAAAATTTTATTTTACAACGTTTAATAAAAATTTTAAAAAAAATTTCAAATAATTATAATATTACATTAGCAATTATTGCATGTAACACTGCTAGTATTTCTAGTTTACCAACTATAAAAAATTATTTTAATTTTCCTATTATTGGAGTTACTCCTGCCATAGATTTAGCTACACAAAAAACTAAAAATAATGTAATTGGATTTTTAGCAACAAATACAACTTTAAAAAATAACAAAATTAAAAAAAAAATTAATTTTTTAAGTACAAAATACAAAATAAAAACAATATCATCTTCAAAATTAGTTTTTTTAGCAGAAAAAAAATTATTAGGATATAAAATAATAATAGATGAAATAAAGAAAATTTTTAGATCTTGGTATAATTTTAAAATATTTCCAGATACTATAATTTTAGGTTGTACACATTTTCCATTAATTTTAAATGAATTAAAAATTATTTTTCCTAAAAATATATATTTTTTAGATTCTAAAAAAGATGTTATTTTAAAATATAAAGAAAATATAGATTTTAATAAAATAAAAATAAAAAAAAAAGAAAATATTGTTTTTTATACAAAAAAAAATGAATATTTAAAACAAATAAAATTACTTTTTTTTAAAAAAGGCTTTAAAAATATTACTAATTTAAAAATATAAAAAATTTATTTTTTTTTAAAATTTAAATAAAATACTTGACTATTTATTGGTAATATGTAAGATGGTTTATATTGCTTTGTTGTTCTTTCAAAATTTATAAAAGATTTTTAAGGGCACTCTTGAGAGAGAGTATTATTAAATTTATAAATTTGTATTTTTTTTAAAATATGATTTATGAATTTAACTTTATTAAAGTTTCTTATATAATTGAAGAGTTTGATCATGGCTCAGATTGAACGCTGGCGGCAAGCCTAACACATGCAAGTCGAGCGGCAGCGAAATAAGAAAATTTTATAATTTTTTTATTGTCGGCAAGCGGCGGACGGGTGAGTAATATCTGGGGATCTGCCTTTTGGAGGGGGATAACTATTGGAAACGATAGCTAATACCGCATAATGTCTTTACGACTAAAGTAGGGGATTTTATGTTTACATAAAACCTTATGCCATTAGATGAACCCAGACGGGATTAGCTAGTAGGTAGAGTAAAAGCCTACCTAGGCTACGATCCCTAGCTGGTCTGAGAGGATGATCAGCCACACTGGAACTGAGACACGGTCCAGACTCCTACGGGAGGCAGCAGTGGGGAATATTGCACAATGGGCGAAAGCCTGATGCAGCTATGCCGCGTGTATGAAGAAGGCCTTAGGGTTGTAAAGTACTTTCAACAAGAAAGAAAAGATAAAATCTAATATATTTTATTATTGACGTTACTTGTAAAAGAAGCACCGGCTAACTCCGTGCCAGCAGCCGCGGTAATACGGAGGGTGCAAGCGTTAATCGGAATTACTGGGCGTAAAGAGCACGTAGGCTGTTAATTAAGTCAGATGTGAAATCCCTAAGCTTAACTTAGGAACTGCATTTGAAACTGATTAACTTGAGTTTCATAGAGGGGGGTAGAATTCCAGGTGTAGCGGTGAAATGCGTAGATATCTGGAGGAATACCAGTGGCGAAGGCGACCCCCTGGATGAATACTGACGCTCAGGTGCGAAAGCATGGGGAGCAAACAGGATTAGATACCCTGGTAGTCCATGCCGTAAACAATGTCGACTTGAAGGTTGTAAGTTTGACTTATAGCTTTCGTAGCTAACGCGTTAAGTCGACCGCCTGGGGAGTACGACCGCAAGGTTAAAACTCAAATGAATTGACGGGGGCCCGCACAAGCGGTGGAGCATGTGGTTTAATTCGATGCAACGCGAAAAACCTTACCTGGTCTTGACATCCATGGAATTTAATAGAGATATTTTAGTGCCTTCGGGAACCATGAGACAGGTGCTGCATGGCTGTCGTCAGCTCGTGTTGTGAAATGTTGGGTTAAGTCCCGCAACGAGCGCAACCCTTATCCTTTGTTGCCATCAGTTCGGCTGGGAACTCAAAGGAGACTGCCGGTGATAAACCGGAGGAAGGTGAGGACGACGTCAAGTCATCATGGCCCTTACGACCAGGGCTACACACGTGCTACAATGGTATATACAAAGGGAAGCATCCTCGCAAGAGTAAGCGAATCTCATAAAATATATCTTAGTTCGGATTGGAGTCTGCAACTCGACTCTATGAAGTCGGAATCGCTAGTAATCGTAGATCAGAATGCTACGGTGAATACGTTCCCGGGCCTTGTACACACCGCCCGTCACACCATGGGAGTGGGTTGTAAAAGAAGTAAGTTGCTTAACCTTTTTTTTTAGGAGGGCGCTTACCACTTTATGATTCATAACTGGGGTGAAGTCGTAACAAGGTAACCGTAGGGGAACCTGTGGTTGGATCACCTCCTTTACTGTAA
>NZ_CP046186.1:315276-350548 GCF_012567955.1 Enterobacteriaceae endosymbiont of Donacia bicoloricornis | reverse complement strand
CATTATTAATCGATGATATCCGAATGGGGAAACCTAATATATTTAATCATATATTATCGTTATTTGAATACATAGAATAACGAAGTAAACCAGGAGAACTGAAACATCTAAGTATCCTGAGGAAAAGAAATCAATAGAGATTTCCTTAGTAGTGGCGAGCGAACAGGAAAAAGCCCAGAGATATATGTATTTATTGTGTTAGTAGAAATAACTGGAAAGTTATACAATATAGGGTGATAGTCCCGTATATTAAAATATAATAAATATAATCTCGAAGAGTAGAACGAGACACGTGAAATCTTGTTTGAATATAGGGGGATCATCCTCTAAGGCTAAATACTACTGACTGACCGATAGTGAACTAGTACCGTGAGGGAAAGGTGAAAAGAACCCCGGTTAGGGGAGTGAAATAGAACCTGAAATCATATACGTACAAGCAGTAGGAGCATTTTTAAAAAAATGTGACTGCGTACCTTTTGTATAATGGGTCAGCGAGTTATATTTTGTAGCAAGGTTAACTGTATAAGGAAGCCGTAGGGAAACCGAGTCTTAAAAGGGCGTTCAGTTGCAAGATATAGACCCGAAACCCGGTGATCTAACCATGAGCAGGTTGAAGGTTTGGTAATTCTTACTGGAGGACCGAACCGACTAATGTTGAAAAATTAGCGGATGACTTGTGGTTAGGGGTGAAAGGCCAATCAAACCGGGAGATAGCTGGTTCTCCCCGAAAGCTATTTAGGTAGCGCCTCGTGTAATTCATATTCGGGGGTAGAGCTCTGTTTCGGTTAGGGAATCTTCCAGATTTACCAATCCGATGCAAACTTCAAATACCGAATAATGCTATCACGGGAGACACACAGCGGGTGCTAACGTCCGTTGTGGAGAGGGAAACAACCCAGATCGCTAGCTAAGGTCCCTAAGTTATAATTAAGTGGGAAACGAAGTGGGAAGGCATAAACAGCCAGGATGTTGGCTTAGAAGCAGCCATCATTTAAAGAAAGCGTAATAGCTCACTGGTCTAGTCGTCCTGCGCGGAAGATTTAACGGGGCTAAATTATACACCGAAGCTGCGACAATAAATATTTTTTTTTATTGGGTAGGGGAGCGTTCTGTAAGTTGCTGAAGATAAGTTGTGAAATTTATTGGAAATATCAGAAGTGCGAATGCTGACATGAGTAACGATAAAATAGGTGAAAAACCTATTCGCCGAAAGACTAAGGGTTCCTATCCAACGGTAATCGGGGTAGGGTAAGTCGAAACCTAAGATGAGGCTGAAAAGCGTAATCGATGGACAACAGGTTAATATTCCTGTACTCATTATTATCGCGAAGGGGGGACGAAGAAGGTTAGATTAGCCAAGTGATGGTAGTCTTGGTTTAAACGTTTAGATGGATTATTTAGGAAAATCCGAATAATTAACAACATTAAGGCGTGATGACGAAATACTTTACTGTATTTAAGTAATTAATACCATGCTTACAAGAAAATCCTCTAAGCTCTAAATAATATTGAATCGTACTCTAAACCGACACAGGTGGTCAGGTAGAGAATACTAAGGCGCTTGAGAGAACTCAGGTGAAGGAACTAGGCAAAATAGTGCCGTAACTTCGGGAGAAGGCACGCTGATTGTAAGTGAAGAAATTTACTTTTGGAGCTGAAATCAGTCTAAGATAATAGCTGGCTGCAACTGTTTATTAAAAACACAGCACTGTGCAAACACGTAAGTGGACGTATACGGTGTGACGCCTGCCCGGTGCCGGAAGGTTAATTGATGGGGTTATTATTTTAATAAGAAGCTCCTGATCGAAGCCCCGGTAAACGGCGGCCGTAACTATAACGGTCCTAAGGTAGCGAAATTCCTTGTCGGGTAAGTTCCGACCTGCACGAATGGCGTAATGATGGCCAGACTGTCTCCACCTGAGACTCAGTGAAATTGAAATTGCTGTGAAGATGCAGTGTACCCGCGGCAAGACGGAAAGACCCCGTGAACCTTTACTATAGCTTGATATTGATTAATAGATATTGATGTGTAGGATAGGTGGGAGACAACGAAGTATCAACGCTAGTTGATATGGAGTCAACCTTGAAATACCACCCTTTAATATTTATTATTCTAACCTAAACCCGTGATCCGGGTTAGAGACAGTGTCTGGTGGGTAGTTTGACTGGGGCGGTCTCCTCCTAAAAAGTAACGGAGGAGTACTAAGGTCAGCTAATCACGGTTGGAAATCGTGAGGTTAGTACAAAGGCAAAAGCTGGCTTAACTGTAAGAATGACAATTCGAACAGATGCGAAAGCAGGTCTTAGTGATCCGGTGGTTCTGTATGATAAGGCCATCGCTCAACGGATAAAAGGTACTCCGGGGATAACAGGCTAATACCGCCCAAGAGTTCATATCGACGGCGGTGTTTGGCACCTCGATGTCGGCTCATCACATCCTGGGGCTGTAGTAGGTCCCAAGGGTATGGCTGTTCGCCATTTAAAGTGGTACGCGAGCTGGGTTTAGAACGTCGTGAGACAGTTCGGTCCCTATCTGCCGTGGGCGTTGGAAGATTGAAAGAATTTACTCCTAGTACGAGAGGACCGGAGTGAACGTATCTCTGGTGTTCGGGTTGTTATGCCAATAGCATTGCCCGGTAGCTAAATACGGAAAAGATAAGCGCTGAAAGCATATAAGCGCGAAACTTATCTTAAGATTAATCTTCCCTGAATTTTTATTAATTATTTATAAAAATTCCTTAAGGGACGTTAAAGACTATGACGTTGATAGGCTGAGTGTGTAAGCATAGTAATATGTTGAGCTAATCAGTACTAATAAACACCCGTGAGTCTTAACCTTACAACACCAGAATCGTTTAAATTTAATTATTAATTGATTAATTAATTATTTTATAGTTTAATATAAAATATTTCCTGGTATAAATAACGCAATGGTACCACCTGAATCCATTCCGAACTCAGAAGTGAAACGTTGTTGTGCCGATGGTAGTGTGAGGTTTAACCTCATGTAAGAGTAGGTAAATACCAGGAATAATTTTTATTTCAAATTTTATGTTTTATTTTTTAAATAAACATATATGCCGGCTTAGCTCAGTTGGTAGAGCAACTGACTTGTAATCAGTAGGTCACCAGTTCAATTCCGGTAGCCGGCATTTATATTTTTTATTTTAATTTAAATAACAGGTGGGATACCCAAGTGGTTAACGGGAACAGACTGTAAATCTGTCGTCATAGACTTCGAAGGTTCGAATCCTTCTCCCACCATGATTTATTTTATTAAATACATTTATAGCAGACATCGTATAATGGTATTACTTTAGCCTTCCAAGCTAATAATACGGGTTCGATTCCCGTTGTCTGCTAAAATAAATTTTATAATACATTATGTTATAATATAGTTTTTATTAATAAAAATAATTATATAATTTAGCTGATATAGCTTAGATGGTTAGAGCACATCCTTGGTATGGATGAGGTCCCCAGTTCAATTCTGGGTATCAGCATACTAATTAATATTTATAATTTTTTTATTGAAAAATAGATAATAGAAGGATAATTACTAATGTTTCTTAAGTTACAAAAAGATTCTACTTTAGAATGGTTTCTTTCTTATTGTCATATTAATAAATATCCAGCAAAAATGATTTTAATTAAACAAGGAAGTATTTCTAATGATCTTTTTTACATATTAAAAGGAGTTATTGTTGTTTCTATTAAAAATAGAAATGGTAAAGAGATTATACTTACTTATTTAAGTACAGGTAATTTTATAGGTGAAATGGGGATTTTTAATCATAATTATAAAGAAATTACATTAGTAAAATTAAAAACAGAATGTGAATTAGCAAAAATTTCATATAAAAATTTTTTTAATTTAATTAAAATTAATAATAATATTGTTATGAAACTTTCTGAACAACTTTCTAATAAGTTACAAATGACATATCAAAAAATAGATAATTTAGCTTTTTTAGATGTTACTCATCGAATTTCAAAAACATTATTAAATTTAGCTAAATCTCCAGAAGCAATAACTCATCCAGATGGTATGCAAATAAAAATAACTAGACAAGAAATAGGTAAAATAGTTGGTTGTTCTAGAGAAACAGTCGGGCGCACTCTTAAAATACTAAAAAAACGTAATTTAATTTATGCTCGTGGTAAAACAATTGTTATTTTTGGAACCAGATAAATTATATTTCTTTTTTCATGGGAAGAAAAAAATTTAAATTAAACCAATAATATTATATACTTTATTTAAAATAATATTCGCATGTTTTTTTGCTCTTTTTGAACCGTTCATCATAATATATTTTAGATATTTTTCATCTTTTCTATAAAAAAAATATTTTTTTCTTAGTTTATTCAAAAATAAACATAAATGATTAATAGTTGATTCTTTTAAATTATTATAATTTTTGTTTTTAAAATTTTGTTCTAATTGTTCTATAGAACAATTAGTCATATTTGCTAATATAGCTAATAAATTTGAAATACCTGGTTTATTTTTTAAATCATATTTTATACTAGGAGGATTATCGGAATCAGTAATTGCATTTTTAATTTTTTGTTTAACTATATCATCATTATCAAATAAATTAATAATACTATTCTTATTAGAATCAGATTTAGACATTTTTTTTTGAGGATTAGTTAATGACATAATACATGAACCATTGTTATGGTTAAGTATTTTTTTAGGAATAGTAAATATATTTCCATAAATATGATTAAATCTGTATGCAATATTTCTAGTTAATTCAATATGTTGAATTTGATCTTTTCCTACTGGGACTTTATTTGTTCGATATAATAAAATATCTGCTGCCATTAATATTGGATAATTGAATAAACCAATATTAATATTTTTATGAAAAGACATTTTTTGTTTAAACTGTGTCATTCTTTTTATTTCTCCAAAATTAGTAAAACAATTCAAAATCCAATTTAATTGAACATGTTGAGGAACATGAGATTGTACAAAAAGAATATTATTTTCTGGATCAATTCCACAAGCTAAAAATATAGCTAAAATATCTAATATATTTTTATTTAAAATTTCTTTTTTTTGATATATGGTTAAAGAATGTAAATCAGCTATGCAATAAATACAAAAATATTTTTTTTGTAATTCTTTCCATTGACTTAAAGCCCCAATATAATTACCAATAGTTAATAATCCTGTTGGTTGTATACCACTAAATATTATTTTTTTCATAATTTTTTATATTTTAATATATTTTACTTAATTTTAATCTAATATCTTTTATAATTTTACTATATGATAGTTTACTTTTAAATAAAGTAGAACCAATTATAAATACATCTGCCCCAGAAACAGCTATATTTGTTATATTATCTATATTAATCCCTCCATCTACTTCTAATAAAATCTTTTTCTTTTTTTTATTAATAATTTTTCTAATTTGGATAATTTTTTTATAAATATAATTTAAAAATTTTTGTCCTTCAAAACCAGGATTAACAGACATAACTAGTATTAAATCTAATTTATGAATTAAATAATCTAAATAATTTAAAGAAGTAGATGGATTTAAAGCTAATCCTGCTTTACAACCATAATTTTTTATTAATGAAATACTTCTATCTAGATGTTTTGAACTTTCTGGATGAATAATAATGCTATTAGCACCTAATTTTGCAAAATTAATTATTAAATTGTCTATTTTTTTTGTCATCAAATGAATATCAATTTCACACTTAATATTATTTTTTCTTAAAGATTTTAAAACTAATGGGCCAACTGTTAAATTAGGTACATAATGATTATCCATAACATCAAAATGTATTTTATCAACTCCAGCTTCTAAAACATCATTAATTTCTTTACCTAAACATGCAAAATTTGCAGATAAAATAGATGCAGCAATTAATTTATTTTTCATTTTATTAAATTCACTATAATAAATAATAATTTCAAATTATTTTAAAAATTTACTTTTTTATTTTCAGTAATAGCAGCAGAAATAATTTTTTCTGAAATATTATTATATATAATAGCTTTACCAATTTTAATAGGAAGAATAATATTAATTTTATTTTTTTTTATTTTTTTATCTCTATAAATATGTTTAAGATATTGTTTTATACCCATATCATTTGGTCCCTTTACTGGTAAATTACATTTTTTTAATAAATTGATAATTCTTATAATATCTTTATTCCTTATTAAATTAAGTTTTTTAGATGTTATAGCAGCAATAACTATTCCGGCAGATACTGCTTCTCCATGTAACCATTTACCATATCCTAGTTCTATTTCAATTGCATGGCCATAAGTATGGCCTAAATTTAATAATGCTCTTTTATTTATTTCATATTCATCTTTATTAATAATGTGAGATTTTAATTTACAACATTTACTTATACAATAAAGTATAGATTTTCTATCTAAATTAAATAATTTATTAATATTATTTTCTAACCAAGAAAAAAAATTTTTATCAAAAATGATACTATATTTTATAACTTCTGCTAAACCTGCAGAAAATTCTCTTTTAGATAAGGTATCTAAACAATTTAAATTTATTATTACAATACTAGGTTGGTAAAAACTACCTATCATATTTTTTCCTAAAATATGATTAACAGCAGTTTTACCTCCTACGGAGGAATCTACCTGTGATAATAAAGTAGTAGGTATCTGGATAAAATTTACTCCTCTTTGATAAACAGAAGCAGCAAAACCTGTAATATCACCTATAACACCTCCTCCTAAAGCAATTAGGGTAGTATCTCTACTATGTAAATTTTTAATTAATGCTGTAAAAATAATATTTACAGTAATTAATGTTTTATATTTTTCACCATCAGGAATTATAACATGATTTATTCTTACTCCAATATTATGGAGTTGTTTAACTACTTTGTTAAAATATAAAGAAAAAATTATTTTATTAGTTACAATCATAACACTATCTCCCTTTTTTAAAAAGGGGAAGGATAATAGTTTATCAAATAGATTAAAATCAATAATAATTGGATAATTATATTTTTTTGTTGAAACTAAAATAGTTTTTCCCATATATAAGATTATATCCTTTTAATTTTTTTCTAATAAATTAATAAGTTGGTTAGCAACAATTTTTGCACTTTGTTCATCTGTTTTTATAATAATATCAGCAATTTCATCATATAAATGATTTCTTTTTTTAGCTAATTTTTCTAATATTTCTTTAGCTAATTGATTTTTATTTTTTTGTAATAAAGGACGTTTTTTATCTCTTTTAGTACGACTTAATTGCTTTTCAATAGTAGTTTTTAAATATACAACAATACCTCTAGAAGATAGAAGTTTTCTTGTTTCTTTTGATTGGATAGATCCTCCTCCAGTAGCTAATATAATTCCCTGTTTTTGAGTTATTTCATTAATAATTTTTTTTTCACGTTTTCTGAAACCTTCTTCTCCTTCAACGTCAAATACCCAATTAATATCAGCTCCTGTACGACGTTCAATTTCTTGATCTGAATCAAAAAAATCCATTTTTAATAAATTTGCAAGATGACGTCCAATTGTACTTTTTCCTGCTCCCATAGGGCCTATTAAAAATATGTTTCTTTTTTCTGCCATTTTTTTATATTATTAATTTTATTATAATTGTGAAAAGAATCCTTATCTTAAGGATAAGGTATATATTTTAAATTAAATCATAAAATGATTTTTTAAAATAGTAAATAGTTTATTGTAATTAACTATAATTTTTATATTAATTAAATTTTTAATAAAATTTTATTATTTAATTAAAAAAAATAAAAAATTTTACTAAAAAAGAAATTTTAGATATTTTTTAATTAAAAGATAAGATAATTATTAAGATAATTATCTTATCTATTATCTATATATTTATATTTTAGATAAAAAATTATTTATACGACCAATAAATTTATGAGGATTATCTAAAGTACCCTTTTCTGCTAAAATTGCTTCTTCTAACAATAGAGAGATAAATTCAGAAAAATATTTTTCATCTTTTATTTTAAAAATTTTTTTTATTAAAATATGATTTGGATTTAATTCAAAATTATATTTTATTTCTGGAATTTTTTGTCCTGCTGCAGCAAATAATTTTGCCATTTGGGTACTCATTTCATTTGTATCTGTAGTTACAATAGCAGGTGTATTAATTAATCTATTTGTTAATTTAACCTTTTTTATTTTCTCTCCTAATAAATCTTGTATTTTTTTTAAAAAAGGTTTAAATTTTTCTTTTATTTCATCTTTTATGATATTATCATTTTGTTTAATAAATTCATCTGACAAATCATCTTGTTTACTAATTGATTGAAAATTTTTCCCTTCAAATTCAGTAATATAACTCATCATCCATTCATCAATATGATCTGTTAATAATAATACTTCAATACCTTTTTTATAGAAGAATTCTAAATGGGGACTATTTTTTGCAGAAATATAATTATCTGATGTTAAAAAATATATTTTATTTTGTCCTTTTATCATTCTTTTTGAATATTCTTCTAAAGATACATTTTGTTCTGCATTATTATTATATGTTGAAGAAAAACGTAACAATTTTATAATAATATTTTTATTATTTATATCTTCTGCAGGACCTTCTTTAAAGACTACACCAAATTTTTTCCAAAAATTATCATATATATTTTTATTTTTACTAAGATTCATTAACATATTAAGAACTTTTTTTGTTAATGTTATCTTCATATTATGAATAATACTGTTTTTTTGTAAAATTTCTCTTGAAATATTTAAAGGTAAATCATTAGAATCAACTAAACCTCTAGTAAATCTTAAATATTTTGGTAATAATTGTTCTGCATCTTCCATAATAAAAACTCTTTGTACATATAATTTTAATCCGTTTTTATAATCTCGATTACGTATATCCCATGGGATATTTGAGGGTATGTATAATAAACTAGTATATTCTTGTTTACCCTCTACATGATTGTGGCTCCATGTGATGGGATCAAGATTATCATATGTTAATTGTTTATAAAATTCTTTATATTCTGTGTTACTAATTTCTGTTTTATTACGCAACCAAAGTGCTTGTGCTTTATTAATTTGTTCCCAATAATATTTTTTTTCCTTTTTATTATACATTTTAATTTCTATTGGTAAGGCTATATGTTCTGAATATTTGTTAATTATTGTTTTTATACGCCATGTATCTAAAAATTCATCATATTTAGAACGTATATGTAATATAATTTCAGTACCTCTTGATTCTTTATTTATATTAGCTACATAATATTTACCTTCTCCTGTTGATTCCCAAAAAACACCTTTATTTGAAGAACATCCTGCTAATCTAGTTTTAACAGAAACTTTATCAGAAACTATAAAAGCAGAATAAAAACCAACACCAAATTGTCCTATTAATTGTGAATTTATTTCTGATTTTTTATTAGAAGATAAAGTTAAAGATTTTATAAAATCTTTGGTACCAGATTTTGCAATTGTACCTAAATTTTCAATAACTTCTTCACGAGACATTCCAATACCATTATCATTAATAATAATTAATTTTTTTTCTTTATTTATAGAAATTTGTACTTTTAATGATGAATCATTTTCATATAAATTAGGATTAGACAATGTTTTAAATTTTAATTTGTCAATAGCATCAGAAGCATTTGAAATTAATTCTCTTAAAAAAATTTCTTTATTTGAATAAAGTGAATGAATCATTAAATGTAATAATTGTTTTACTTCAGATTGAAAACTTCTAGTTTCTTTTTTTTCCATAAATATCTATCTCTTATTTATATAAAACATTAAAATATATTTATATAATTTAATTTATAAAGGAATTATAATAAAATTTTATCAAATTTTTAAATTTAATTAATAACTATTAAAATATATTAATATTTCTAATATAATCATTTCAAATCCAATTTTAGGATTTGGTGCTAAATATAAATTTTTTTTTCCTGTATTTAAAAATTTATATAAAAATTTTAGTTCATTTTCTGAAAAATTATTAATAATTTTTTGATAAAATATTACTATATTTTTTTCAAAATTTAAATTTTTCAAAAAAGAATTAGAATTTTTATTTAAAATTTTAATTTTTAAAATATTATGTATTAATATCATTATTTCTGTAATAATATTTTCCCAATTAATATTAAACATAGAAATTTTATGAATTAAATTAAAAATTAAGTTATTTTTTTTTGTTTTAAAATTATATATTAATAAAATTAAATATTCTTTTTTTATTAATCCTAACATTAAATAAACATTTTTTATGGTTAATGAACCCATAGACATTAATTGATCTGTTAAACTTAATGCATCACGCATGCTACCACATGCAGTATTTGATAAAATATTTAATGCTTCTTCATCATATTTAATTTTTTCTTTATTTAAAATTTTTTTTAATTGATTTAAGATTATATCTTTTTCTATTAATTTTAAATTAAATTGCATACACCTAGATATAATAGTTATTGGAATTTTTTGTAATTCTGTTGTTGCAAATATAAATTTTACGTATTCAGGAGGCTCTTCTATTATTTTTAATAAAGCATTAAAACTATGTTTTGATAACATATGAAATTCATCAAAAATATATATTTTATATCTTCCTTTCACAGGAAGATAATAAATTATTTCTAAAATTTCTCTAATATCTTCTACTTTAGTTTTAGATGCAGAATCCAATTCAATTAAATCTAAAAAAGAATTATTTTTAATAGACATACAATTATCACATAATCCACATGGATTATGGGTAATACCTTTTAAACAACTTAATCCCATTGCAAATATACGTGCTATTGTTGTTTTACCAACTCCTCTACTACCAGATAAAATCCAGGCAGGATGAATTTTTTTTTTTAATAAGCTATATTTAATAGCTTGTATAACATGATTTTGACCAACAACATCATTAAAGGATTGAGGACGCCATTTTATGGCTAAAACATGAGAATTCATTTTTAATATATTCTAAAAAAATTAATTAAATAGAACATGACTATTTTTTACACATATTATGTTTACTACAGCTGCTTCTTTCCAGACCTGACTGGGTTTGTAAAATAATACTGTTCTAAATAATCATGTTCCATACACATTCATTATACATAAAAAATTTTTAATTAGTCAATATATTAGTATTAAATAAAATAAAATTAATTATTTAGCATTTACTATGCTAATTATTTTTTCAACTGAAATTTTTTCATGAAACTGAAAAGTAATATTATACTCTCCTATTTTTTTAAATCCTCCTTTAGGTAATTTTACTTCTTTTTTAGAAATTTCTAATCCTATTTCCTTTAATTCATTTAAAATGTCATTTTTACCAATTGATCCAAATAATTTACCATTCTTTCCTGATTTAGCTTTAATAATAATTTTTTTTATATTATTAAATTTTTTTAATTTTGATTTTGCTTTATTTAAAATATCTAACAATTTAGATTTTTTTTCTAAAAGTTTTTTTTTTAAAAAATTAATATTATCTTTTGTGGCAATGATACCTTTATTTTTTGGTATTAAAAAATTACGTGCATAACCAGGTTTAACATCTATAATTTGAGATTTTTTACCTAAACCTAAAATAGAATCTAATAAAATTACTTTCATAATTTAATACTCTTATTAATTAATAATTTTGCTAAAAATAAAAGATAATAATTCTATAAATTTATTTATGATGATCAGTATAAGATATTAAAGATAAATATCTTGCTAATTTAATAGCTTTAGTTAATTGACGTTGATATTTTGCTTTAGTACCAGTAATTCTACTAGGTACAATTTTCCCACTTTCAGTAATAAAATTTTTTAAAAGATAAATATCTTTATAATCAATTTCTTTAATTTTTTCTGCTGTAAAACGACAAAATTTACGACGACGAAAATAGCGTGCCATTACACATACTCCAAATATTTATAGAATAAACTTATTTTGTTTGTAGGAATTTATATTTATATTGTTTTAATGACATCATTACGTTTTTCTTGCCGTTTATCTTTTAATTTTAAAACGCAAGATATATTTTTTCTATCTGTTTTTGTTTTAATTATAAGATATCTTATGATATTTTCATTAATTCTAAAATTTTTTTCAAGATTATTTATTATATTATTATTATTTAAAATAATATTTATTAAAATATAATGCGCTTTATGTAATTTTAATATAGGATAAGCTAATTGTCTCCTACCCCAGTCTTCGAATCTTGAAATAGAACCATTATTTTTAATAATAAATTTTTTATAATATTCTGTAATATTATTTATTTGATCACTTTGATCTGGATTTATCATTAATATTATTTCATAATATTTCATCACTTTATTTCCCTTATCATTTTGATTAAAAATAAAATATTAAAATATTTAATTAGAATAAAATTCTATTTTATTTATTAATATAATATTATATAATATTTTTTTATTTTACATAAATTTATATTTTTAATATTATACATTATCATGAATAATAAAAATTTTTTATGGAAATTTTTTTTTCATCAAGAAAAAAGAAAAAAATATTTTATAAAATTAATTAAAAAAATTAATATAGATATTAGTAATAATAAAATTATTTATCCTAAAAAGGAATATATTTTTAATATTTTTAAAAAAATAAATTTTAATAATTTAAAAGTAGTAATTATTGGTCAAGATCCTTATTATGGTTTTAATCAAGCTAATGGATTAGCATTTTCGGTAATGCCTAATATAAATATTCCTCCTACACTAAAAAATATTTATAAAGCTTTAAAATTAGATATTCCTAATTTTACAATTCCTAATCACGGGTATTTAATAAATTGGGTAAAAGAAGGTGTAATGTTATTAAATTCTATTTTAACTGTAGAAAAAGAAAAACCTCAATCACATGCTAATATTGGATGGGAAATTTTTACAAATAATGTAATAAGAATAATTAATTCTCATTATAAAAATATTGTTTTTTTATTATGGGGAACATATGCTAAAAAAAAAGTACATTTAATAACATCAAGACATCTAATTTTAACAACATCACATCCTTCTCCGTTATCTTTTTATAAAGGTTTTTCTACTTGTAGACATTTTTCTAAAACGAATGAATATCTTCTCTTAAAAAGAAAAAAACCTATTAATTGGAATATTAATAAAATTTAATTTTTTTAAAAAATTCATAATTGTCAATTATACCTATCTGTAAGTATAATACATATTATTTTAATGTAATATTTAATTTATTTTTTTAAAAAAATATAAAATAAAAAAAATATATTTTATAAGGGGAAATAATGAAAAATGTAGGTTTTATCGGTTGGAGAGGTATGGTAGGTTCAGTTTTGATAAAAAGAATGTTAAAAAAAAAAGATTTTAATAATATTAATGCTATTTTTTTTTCTACTTCTCAATATGGAGAATCTGTACCTGATTTAAATATAAAAAATAAAAATCAAAAATTAGAAAATGCTTATAATTTTGAAAAACTATTTGAATTAGACATAATTGTTACATGTCAGGGAAGTGAATATACAAATGAAGTTTATTTTAAATTACGTAAAATAGGCTGGAATGGTTATTGGATAGATGCGGCTTCTAATTTAAGAACATCAGATAATGCAGTTATTGTTTTAGATCCTATTAATTTAAAAAATATACAAGAAAAATTAAACATGGGAGTAAAAACTTTTGTCGGAGGTAATTGTACTGTTAGTTTAATGTTAATGGCTTTAGGAGGTTTATTTGAAAATAATTTAATTGATTGGATTTCTGTTTCTACATATCAAGCAGCATCAGGTGCAGGAGCAAAATTTATAAAAGAACTTATTTTACAAATTAAATATATATCTAATATAATACCTAATTTAATTAATGATAAATCTAATAATATTCTAAATATAGAAAAGAAAATTACAGAAAATATGAATTCTTCTAATTTTCCAAAAAAAAATTTTCATACTTCATTAATTAATAATTTAATCCCCTGGATAGATAAAAAAATAAATAATAGTGGTCAAACAAAAGAAGAATGGAAAGGACAATATGAAACTAATAAAATTTTAAATAAAACTAAAAAAATCCCTATTGATGGAATATGTGTTAGAATTGCTACTTTACGATCACATAGTCAATCATTTACAATTAAATTAAATCAAAATTTATCTATAGATAATATCCATTATATTATTAATTCACATAATAAATGGGTAAAAGTTATACCAAATGATTTTAATGATACTATCAATTTTCTTACTCCTTCTTTTGTAAGTAGAAAATTAGATGTAGTTGTAGGTAGAATAAAAAAATTAAATATAGATAAAAATTGTTTTTCAATTTTTTCAGTAGGTGATCAATTACTTTGGGGTGCATCAGAACCATTAAGAAGAATGTTAAAATTATTAATTTAAATTTTCATAAAAATTAATATTTAAACTTGTTTTTTTACTTTATTAAAAGTAATATTTATATAAAATAAGATAGTTTAGTTATCTTATTTTATATATTTAAAATTTTAATCTTACTAAAAAATTTTGGAGAAAAAATGAAATTTTTTAATAAAAAAATCTCAATATTTATTATATTAATTTTAAGTATTAGTTTAAATTTATCTACTGCAAATGCATTTAAATTAAATCATACATCATGGTGGAATAAAAATAAAACTAAAACTTTTACTAAAAAAAAGATAAAAAATCAAAAAAAAAAAAAAGTTATAGAAAATAAAAAAAAAGAAAAAAAATTAAAAAATGATAATGAAAAAATGTCCTATACTTTAGGTTTTATAATAGGAAAATATTTAGCTAACACTTATCAAGCACAAAAAACATTAAGATTAGTATTAGAAAAAAAATTTATTCTTCAAGGAGTTTCTGATTCTTTAGAAAATAAAAATCAACTTTCTAATGATGAAATGGAAAGATTACTTTCAGTATATGAAAAAAATGTTAAAAATTTTACTCCAGATGAAGCTGAAGATGAAGCAAAAATGAGTAAAATTCAAGGACAAAAATATATTAAAAATTTTTTAAAAAAAAAAAACGTTAAAAAAACTAAAAGCGGATTAATTTATCAAATACATAAAATGGGGCATGGTAAAAAAATCACTAATAATAAACAAATTATTGTTATTAAATATACAGGAAAATTAGCTGATGGTACTTTATTTGATAGTACAGAACCAAATAAACCCTTATTTATAAGTTTAAAAAAAGTAATAACTGGTTGGAAAGAAGGTTTAAAATATATCAGAAAAGGTGGAAAAATAACATTAATTATCCCTCCTAAATTAGCTTATGGATCAGAAGTTATTGCAGGAATACCACCTAATTCTACTTTAATATTTGAAATTGAACTTGTTGATATAAGAAATTCAATGTTTACAAAGTAAGTAATAGATTATTTTAAATAATTATGAGATAATAAATTTTTATTCATAAAAAATTGTATATAAGAAAAAATATATTATATAAAATTAATATAAAATGTTTTTTTATTTTGGATTATTAAATAATATGATTTTTGTAATATTAATCACAGAAGCTCCATATAATAGTCAAAATTCTTATTCTGCATACTTATTCGCTAAAGCAGTAATACAGAAAAAAAAAATAATAAAAAGTATTTTTTTTTATAGAGATGGGGTATGTAATTCTAATAAAAATATTAAATTTAATGATAATAAATTTGACTTAATTACTTCTTGGAAAGAATTAAGCATAAAATATCATATAAATTTATATTTATGTATTACTTCTGCTAAAAGAAGAGGTTTAATTTTAGAAGAAAAAAGTAATTTTAATAAAGAAAATTTTATTAATTATGGTCAAAATAATATAATTAATAATTATTTTCAAATAACTACTTTAAGTACATTTACAAAATCAATATTAACTTGTGATCGCTTAGTTCAATTTTAATGAATAAAATAGCATTTATATTTTCAAAATCTCCTTATGGAAATAGTATTGGTAAAGAAGGACTTGATGCTGTAATTTCTATATCCTCATTAACTGAGGATATAGCTTTATTTTTTATAGGAGATGGTATTTTACAAATACAGAAAAAACAACAGACAGAAAAATTTTTATTAAAAAATTATAATATTAGTTTTGGTATTTTAAAACTATGTAATATTAATAATTATTTTGTTTGTTCAAAATCTTTAGAAATATTAGGAATAAAAGACTACAACCAAAATAATTGGATTTTACCTATTCAAATTATAAAACCATTAATATGGCAAAAAAAAATCAATAATTATAATATAATTCTTAATTTTTAATTAAATAAAATATTTTATATATATGTTATATACCTTGTTTAATTCTCCATCATCTTGTAATTTTTCTTTATTATTAAATTATTTAAATCAAAATGATGATTTACTCTTAATCCAAGATGGAGTAATAGCTGGATTAAAAAATAGTATTTTTATGGAAGAAATTACTAAAGTAAAACAAAAAATGAAAATATTAATTTTTGCAATAAATAATGATATATTAGCTAGGGGTTTAGATGTAAATATTTCAAAAAAAGTTGTAAGAATAGATTACATAGAATTTGTTAATTTAGTTATAAAAAATAAAAAACAAATAATATGGTAACTATAATTTAAATAAATATAAAAATTAAATTTGGATAAAAAAATGGTAACAATTAATCAATTAGTTAGAAAAAATAGAAAAAGAAAAATAATAAAAACTAATGTTCCTGCTTTAAATTCTTCTCCTCAAAAAAGAGGAGTATGCACAAAAGTATATACAACAACACCTAAAAAACCAAATTCTGCATTACGTAAAGTTTGTAGAGTACGATTAACAAGTGGTTTTGAAGTTACTTCTTATATTTCAGGAGAAGGACACAATTTACAAGAACATTCTGTTATTTTAATAAGAGGAGGTAGAGTAAAAGATTTACCTGGAGTTAGATATCATACTATTAGAGGTTCTTTAGATTGTACTGGGGTAAAAGATAGAAAAAAAAGTAGATCAAAATATGGAACAAAAAAACCTAAATAATATTATTAAATATTATTTTTTACTTATATTTATTTAAGTTTTATTAAAATAATGGAGTAATTTTATGCCTCGTAGACGTATAATTAATCAAAGGAAAATATTACCAGACCCTCAATTTGAATCAAATTTATTAGCTAAATTTATTAATATAATTATGGTAAATGGTAAAAAATCCATTGCAGAATTTATTGTTTATTCTGCATTAAATAAAATAAAAAAAAAACTAGGTAAAAAAGAAATAGAAATATTTTTAAATGCTTTAGAAAATATAAAACCTATAGTAGAAGTTAAATCTAGAAGAGTAGGTGGGTCAACATATCAAGTACCTGTTGAAATAAGATCAATAAGAAGAAATACATTAGCAATGCGATGGTTAATTAATGCTGCCAGAAAAAGACAAGAAAAATCTATGATCCTAAAATTAACTAATGAAATATTAGATGCCTTAGAAAATAAAGGAAATGCAGTTAAAAAACGTGAAGAAATACATAAAATGGCAGAAGCTAATAAAGCATTTGCTCACTATCGTTGGTAAAATATTAATTAAAATAAAATGAATCAATTAATTAAAAAATATGCGTAGCTAAATCAATATTTGAATATTTTATTCAAATATTATTAATATAATTTTAAAATTTTTATCTAATAAAATAGAGGAATAATATATGAGTCGTAAAACTCCTATAACAAGATATCGGAATATTGGTATTAGCGCACATATTGATGCAGGTAAAACAACTACAACAGAAAGAATTTTATTTTATACAGGGGTAAATCATAAAATTGGAGAAGTACATGATGGAGCAGCTACAATGGATTGGATGGAACAAGAACAAGAAAGAGGAATTACTATTACTTCAGCTGCTACTACAACATTTTGGTCAGGAATGTTTAATCAATATAAATCACATAGAATCAATATTATTGATACTCCAGGACATGTAGATTTTACCATTGAAGTAGAACGTTCTATGAGAGTACTAGATGGTGTTGTTATGATTTATTGCGCTGTTGGAGGTGTACAACCTCAATCAGAAACAGTATGGAGACAAGCTAATAAATATAAAGTACCTAGAATTGCTTTTATAAATAAAATGGATAGAATGGGAGCAAATTTCACAAAAGTAATTAAACAAATAGAGAATAATTTATTAACAGAAGCTATCCCATTACAATTACCTATAGGTTCAGAACATAAATTTACTGGTATTATTGATTTAATACAAATGAAAGCTTTAAACTGGAATGAAAAAGATCAAGGAATAAGCTGTAATTATACTACTATTCCATTAAATATGAAAAAGAAAGTTAAATTATGGCGACAAAAATTAATAGAAACAGCAGTTGAATCTAATGAAATATTATTAGAAAAATATTTAAATGGTTATGAAATTTCTATAAAAGAAATACAAGCTTCTTTAAGAAAAAGAGTATTAAATAATGAAATTACTTTAATAACATGCGGTTCAGCCTTTAAAAATAAAGGTGTTCAAGCATTATTAGATGCCATAATTGATTATTTACCTTCACCTAAAGATATTCCACCAATTCAAGGAGTATCTAACGATAAAAAAAAATTAATTACTCGCGAAACTAATGATAATGAACTATTTTCTGCTTTAGCTTTCAAAATTGCTAATGATCCTTTTGTAGGAAATTTAACTTTTTTTAGAGTATATTCAGGAACTATTAGTAGTGGAGATATTATTTATAATTCTATAAAAAATCAAAAAGAACGTATTGGTAGAATAGTTCAAATGCATGCTAATAAAAGAGAAGAAATAAAAAAAGTTTATGCTGGAGATATTGCTGCAGCTATTGGATTAAAAAATGTAACAACTGGAGATACATTATGTGATATTAATAAATGTATTATTCTTGAAACTATGGAATTTCCAGAACCTGTTATTTCTATTGCAATAGAACCTAAAACCAAAATAGATCAAGAAAAAATGGGATTAGCTTTAAATCGTCTTCTTAAAGAAGATCCTTCATTAAGGAGCTGGACAGATGAAGAAACAAATCAAACTATTATTGCAGGAATGGGAGAGTTACATTTAGAAATAATTGTTGATAGAATGAAAAGAGAATTTAATGTATCAGCAAATATTGGTAAACCACAAGTTTCTTATCGAGAAACTATACAAAAAAATATAAATAATATAGAAGGAAAATATATTAAACAAACAGGAGGAAGAGGACAATATGGTCATGTAGTAATAGATGTTTCTCCATTAAAACCACAAAAAAATAATGTAAGTTATTTATTTACTAATGATATAAAAGGTGGTGTAATACCTAATGAATATATTTCAGCTATAGATAAAAGTATTCAAGAACAATTAAAATCAGGTCCTATGGCAAATTATCCTGTTGTAAATATTGCGGTAAGACTTCATTTTGGATCTTATCATGATGTAGATTCTTCTGAATTAGCTTTTAAATTAGCAGCAGCAATTGCTTTCAAAGATGCATTTAAAAAAGCTAATCCTATTTTACTTGAACCTATAATGAAAGTAGAAGTTGAAACTCCTGAAGAATATATGGGAGATGTTATTGGCGATTTAAATCGTAGAAGAGGAATTATTGAAGGTATGGATAATGTTCCTACAGGTAAAACTATAAGTGCTTGTGTTCCTTTATCAGAAATGTTTGGTTATGCTACTGATTTACGTTCTTATAGTCAAGGTAGGGCATCTTATACTATGGAATTTTTAAAATATACCAAAGCACCTAATAATATTGCAAAAAAAATTATTGATTCTAGATCTAAATCATAAAATTTTATATAATAAACATTATCTATAATAATTTATTAGAAGGATATTAGTCTATGTCTAAAGAAAAGTTTGAACGATCTAAACCTCATATTAATGTAGGTACTATAGGACATGTTGATCATGGAAAAACAACATTAACAGCAGCAATAACTACTGTTTTATCTAAAAAATATGGTGGTTCAGCAAAAGCCTTTGATCAAATTGATAATGCTCCAGAAGAAAAAGCAAGAGGTATAACAATAAATACATCTCATGTAGAATATGATACTAAAAATCGTCATTATGCTCACGTGGATTGTCCAGGACATGCTGATTATGTAAAAAATATGATTACAGGAGCAGCACAAATGGATGGAGCTATCCTTGTAGTTGCCGCAACAGATGGACCTATGCCTCAGACTAGAGAACATATTTTATTAGCAAGACAAGTTGGAGTACCTTATATTATTGTTTTTCTTAATAAATGTGATATGGTTGATGATGAGGAATTATTAGAATTAGTAGAAATGGAAGTACGTGATTTATTAACACAATATAATTTTCCGGGAGATACGACTCCTATTATTCAAGGGTCAGCTTTAAAAGCACTTGAAGGTGATAAAAAATGGGAAGAAAAAATTATTGAATTAGCAAATTCTTTAGATACTTATATACCTAATCCTATAAGGGAAATTGATAAACCTTTTTTATTACCAATAGAAGATGTTTTTTCAATTTCAGGTAGAGGAACTGTAGTAACAGGAAGAGTAGAAAGAGGTATAATAAAAGTAGGCGAAGAAGTAGAAATTATAGGTATTAGAAATACTATAAAATCTATTTGTACTGGTGTAGAAATGTTTCGAAAATTATTAGATGAAGGTCGTGCTGGTGAAAATGTAGGAATTCTTCTTAGAGGAATAAAAAGAGAAGATATAGAAAGAGGACAAGTTTTAGCTAAACCAGGATCAATTAAACCACATACTAAATTTGAAGCAGAAGTATATATTTTATCTAAGGATGAAGGTGGTAGACACACAGCCTTTTTTAAAGGATATCGTCCTCAATTCTATTTTAGAACTACAGATGTAACTGGAACTATCGAATTACCTTCTAATATTGAAATGGTTATGCCTGGAGATAATATTAATATGGTGGTTACATTAATATATCCTATAGCAATGACTAATGGTTTACGTTTTGCTATTCGTGAAGGTGGTCATACTGTTGGAGCAGGAATAGTTACTAAAATATTACAATAAATAATGATAAAATAAAAGAAGATAAGGGAAAACATAAATACTCCCTTTGATTCTTTTTAAGAAAAAAGATATTAAAATATTTAATAAATTATTTATAAAATTTATATATAATTTATATATAATATTCTATATTATTTTTTTATTGGTTTTATAAACAATGAATATTGTAGAATTAAAAAAAAATATAACTAAATATTTTGTAGATATTATAAAATGGTTTACTAGTATAATTTTTTTGTTTATTGTTTTAATAATTAATCATAATTATCAAAATATAAATTTATCTGTTCGTGTATTTTTGTTTTTTTTAATATTTACCTTAATTATTTTTATCATATCTTCTACTAATAAAGGTAGAAAATTATTTTCTTTTATATATAATTCACGAATAGAAACTCAAAAAGTTATATGGCCTTCTTATAAAGATACTTTAAATACAACATTAATAATAATAATTATTATTACAATAATTTCTTTTATTTTTTTTATATTAGATAATTTTTTAATTTATTTAATATCATTTTTAGCTGGAACAAGGTTATAATAATGAATAAATTTTTAAAAAAGAAATGGTATGTTATTCAAGCTCGTTCTGGTTTTGAACATCGTGTTGCTAAATCATTAAAAGAATATATTAAAATCCATAATATGAATAATTATTTTGGGAAAATTTTAATTCCTACTGAGGCTGTTATTGAAATACGTGGAGGTCAAAAATATAAAAGTGATCGTAAATTTTTTCCTGGATATATATTAATTCATATGATTATGAAAGAATTAAGTTGGCATTTAGTAAGAAGTGTTCCTAAAGTTTTAGGATTTGTTGGAGGTAAATCTGATAATCCTTTACCTATGAGTAATAAAGAAATAGATACAATTATTAACTCTTTACAAAAAATTGGAGATAAACCTAGACCAAAAACTATATTTGATCCAGGTGAAATAATCAGAGTAAAAGATGGTCCTTTTTCTGATTTTAATGGAATAGTTGAAGAAGTAGATTATGAAAAAAGTAGATTAAAAGTTTCCGTATCAATTTTTGGTAGAGCAACACCTGTTGATTTAGATTTTCGTCAAGTAGAAAAAAGTTAATATATTAATTACGGAGATATACTTATTTATGACAAAAAAAATTAAAACTTATGTAAAATTACAAGTACCTGCTGGTAATGCTAATCCTAGTCCTCCTATTGGACCAGCATTAGGACAACATGGTGTAAATATTATGAATTTTTGTAAAAATTTTAATTCTAAAACTAGTAACTTAGAAAAAGGAACACCAATTCCAGTAATTATTACAATTTATGTTGATAAAACTTTTACATTTATTACAAAAACCCCTCCGGTATCTGCAATGATAAAAAAAATACTTGGTATTAAAAAAGGTTCAAGTAAACCTAAAATAGATAAAATAGGTGTAATTACAAAAAATCAAATTCGTAAAATTGCAGAAATTAAATATGTTGATATGACCGGAATAAATATGAAATCTATAATGTCTTCTATAGAAGGTACTGCTCGTTCTATGGGATTAACGATTGAGGATTAAAATATAATGGTAAAATTAACAAAACGTATGAATATGATATACAAAAATATAGATTTAAAAAAACAATTTTCTATTGAAAATGCTATTGATCAATTAAAAAACTTAAGTAAAGTAAAATTTATTGAAAGTGTTGATATTTCTATTAATTTAGGTATAGATCCTAAAAAAACAGAACAAAATATTAGAGGTAATGTTTGCTTACCTCATGGCACAGGAAAAAAAATAAAATTTGCAATTTTTACATCTGGTAAAGAGATAGCTGAAATTAAAAAATTGGGAATAAAATTAGTAGGAATGGAAGATTTAGCAATAAAAATTACTAATGGTGAAAAAGATTTTAATGTAGTAATTGCAAAGCCAGAAGCTATGGACATAGTTAGTAAGTTAGGTCCTATTTTAGGACCTAAAGGATTAATGCCTAATCCTAAATTAGGAACAATAACAAATAATATAACTAAAACAATTAAAAAAATTAAAAATGGACAAATAAATTTTCGTAATGATAAAAATGGTATTATTCATGCAAGTATAGGAAAAATTAATTTTACAAATTATAAAATAAAAGAAAATTTACATATTTTATTAAAAACTTTAAAAAAATATAAACCTTTAAAATTAAAAGGTAATTATATAAAAAATATATACATTTCATCTACTATGGGTATTTCTATTAAAATTACTAAAGATTGTACAAATTTAATAAATTAACATTTTACTTTACAAAAATTTTTTTTATATTAAAATTATAATTTTTAACAAAAAATTTTTTGTTAGAATTACTATTCTATAGTAAAGTAGTAACGCTATTTTTATAAAAAATAGGAGTGTAATTAATATTATAATGTCATTAAATATTACAAAAAAAAAAATAATTGTCAAAAAAATGATTCAAATAAATAAAAATGCTTTATCAGCTGTAATTGTTGATTTTTGTGGTGTTAATAGTAATAACTTAAATAAATTAAGAAAAAAAAGCAGAGAAAACGATATTATTATAAATATTATAAGAAATAAATTGTTAAAGTTAATTATTAAAGATAGTAATTTTCAATGTTTAGATCCGTTAATTCATGGCCCCATATTAATAGCTTATTCTCTTAAACATCCTGGTGCTGCTGCTCGTTTATTAAAAAAATTTAGTAAAATTGATCAAAATTTTAAAATTAAAGCAGCTGCATTTGAAAATAAAATTATAGATAGTAAAAATATTAATCTTTTAGCAAATTTACCTACATATAAAGAAGCTATAATTAATTTTTTAGTAATTATAAAAGATATTTCTATTGGAAAATTTCTTAGAGTTTTACTTGCAATTAAGAATATAAAATAAATTTAATTTATTTAAATAAATATTATTATTTTAGGAAAAAGTATTATGTCAATAACTAAAGAACAGATTATCGAAGCTATAGAATCTATGTCTATTATGGATATAATGGAATTAATAAAATCTATAGAAAAAAAATTTGGTGTTTCTAGTATTAGAACAAATGAAAAAATTAATAGCCAAAAAAAAGAAGAAAAAAAAGAAAAAACAGAATTTAATATATATTTAAAAAATATAGGAAAAAATAAAATTTCTGTTATAAAAACTGTAAGAAGTATAATGAATTTAGGATTAAAAGAAGCTAAAGATTTAGTTGAATCAGCTCCTGTCGTTTTAAAAGAATCTATTAATAAAGAAGAAGCATTAGATTTAGAAACTAAGTTAAAAAATGCTGGAGCAGAAATAGAAATTAAATAATTTTATAAAAATTTTAATAACGAATTTATTTATATAAATAGTATTTATGAAAATAAATATTAATTTAATTAAATTGTTTAATTTGTCAGATAACTGAGGAACCATATGGTTTATTCTCAAACTGAAAAAAAACGTATTCGCAAAAATTTTGGAAAAAGACCTCAAGTTTTAAATATTCCATATTTACTATCTATTCAGATTGATTCATTTAAAAAATTTATAAAAAAAGATCTCAAAGGAGAATATGGGTTAGAAGCTGCATTTAAGAGTATTTTCCCTATATCTAGTTATAATGGTCATGTTAAATTAGATTATGTAAATTATCATTTAGGAAAATCACTTTTTAATGTAAAAGAATGTCATACAAGAGGAATGACTTATTCTGCTCCTATAAAAGTAGTATTAAGATTAATTATTTATGATAAAGAAAAACCTGAATTATCAATTAAGAATATAAAGGAGCAAGAAGTATATATGGGAGAAATACCATTAATGACAAAAAATGGTACTTTTATAGTTAATGGTATTGAACGTGTTGTTGTTTCTCAATTACATCGAAGTCCTGGTGTATTTTTTGATAGTGATAAAGGTAAAACACATTCATCAGGTAAAATATTATATAATGCTCGTATTATTCCCTATAGAGGATCTTGGTTAGATTTTGAATTTGATCCTAAAGATAATATTTTTGTACGTATAGATAGAAGGAGAAAATTACCAGTTACAGTTATTTTACGTGCTTTAAATTATAATATAGAAGAAATACTAGATATTTTTTTTGAAAAAAATATTTATAAAATGGAAAATAATAAAATAAAAATGGTATTAATACCAGATCGATTAAGGGGGGAAACAGCATCTTTTGATATTAAATATAAAAATATTATTTATATAGAAAAAGGTAAGAGGATTACCATACGTCATATTAATAAATTAAAAAAAGATCATGTTAAATCTATCTATATCCCTATAGAATATATGATTGGTAAAAGAGTTATAAAAAATTATTTTAATAAAAAAACAGGAGAAGTAATTATTTCTGCTAATTCTTCTTTATCAAGGGATATTATTAATAAAATTTTTCAAAATAGTGATATTATTGAAACTATTTTTACTAATGATTTAGATCATGGTAATTATATTTCAGAAACACTAAAATTAGATAATACAAATAATCGTTTAGATGCTTTAGTAGAAATTTATAGAATGATGCGTCCAGGAGAACCTCCTACAAAAGAAGCTGCAGAAATATTATTCAAAAAATTATTTTTTGTAGAAGATCGTTATGATTTATCTCCTGTAGGTAGAATGAAATTTAATCTTTCATTATCACGTGAATCTATTATTGGTTCTAGTATTTTAAGTAAAAAAGATATTATTGATGTTATTAAAAAATTAATTAATATACGTAATGGTAATGGAAATATTGATGATATTGATCATTTAGGAAATAGAAGAATCCGTTCTATTGGTGAAATGGCTGAAAATCAATTTCGTATAGGTTTAATCCGTGTAGAAAGAGCTGTGAAAGAAAGATTATCTTTAGGTGATATAGAAAATTTAATGCCTCAAGATATGATAAATGCTAAACCTATTTCCGCTGCTTTAAAAGAATTTTTTTGTTCTAGTCAATTGTCCCAATTTATGGATCAAAATAATCCATTATCAGAAATTACACATAAACGTCGTATATCTGCTTTAGGCCCAGGAGGATTAACTAGAGAGAGAGCTGGTTTTGAAGTTAGAGATGTACATCCTACTCATTATGGAAGAATATGTCCTATTGAAACACCTGAAGGACCTAATATAGGATTAATAAATTCATTGTCAGTTTATGCAAGAACAAATCAATATGGATTTTTAGAATCTCCATATATTTTAGTAAAAAACGGATTTGTTACTGATAAAATTGATTATTTATCTTCAATAGAAGAAAGTAATTTTATTATTGCTCAAGCCAATACTAATATTGATAATAATAAATATATTAAAGATCAATTTATTATATGTCGTTATAAAGGAGAATCCAGTTTATTTAAAAAAGAACAAGTTCATTATATGGATGTTTCTACACAACAAATTGTTTCTATTGGAGCATCTTTAATACCATTTTTAGAACACGATGATGCAAATCGTGCTCTAATGGGTGCAAATATGCAAAGACAGGCAGTACCTACATTAAAAACAGAAAAACCTTTAGTAGGTACTGGAATGGAAAGAATTGTTGCAATAGATTCAGGCGTAACTATTATCGCTAAAAATTCTGGTATTGTACATTACGTTGATGCTTCACGTATTATTATTAAAAAAACAAATAATACTTTTAATAAAGAAGAAAAAGATAATATTGATATATATCATTTAGAAAAATATATAAGATCAAATCAAAATACATGTATTAATCAAATTCCGTGTGTAAATTTAGGGGAATTAATTAATAAAGGAGATGTATTAGCAGATGGTCCTGCAACAGATTTAGGAGAACTAGCATTAGGACAAAATATGAGAGTAGCTTTTATGCCATGGAATGGTTATAATTTTGAAGATTCTATTTTATTATCAGAAAAAGTAGTTCAAGAAGATAAATTTACTACCATACATATACAAGAGTTATCTTGTATTTCACGTGATACTAAATTAGGACCAGAAGAAATTACATCTGATATACCAAATGTGAGTGAATCTTCTTTGTCTAAATTAGATGAATGTGGAATTGTATATATAGGAGCTGAAGTAAAAAGTGGCGATATTCTTGTAGGGAAAGTAACACCTAAAGGTGAAACACAGTTATCTCCAGAAGAAAAACTATTACGTGCTATTTTTGGTGAAAAAGCATCTGATGTAAAAGATACTTCTTTACGTGTTCCAAATGGAGTATATGGAACTATTATTGACGTACAAATTTTTACAAGAGAAGGTGTTAAAAAAGATAAAAGAACTATAGAAATTGAAGAAATGCAATTTAAACAAATAAAAAAAGATTTATATACTGAACAAAAAATTTTTGAACAAAATATATTATTTAATATACAAAAATTTTTGTTAAAAAATAATTTTTTAAAAAAAGAAAATCTAAAAATTTTTGATATAAATTTTTTAACTTCTTTAATTTTAAAAGAAAAATCAAAACAACAACAACTAGATAATTTTATTAAACAATATAAAAAAATAAAAAGTACTTTTCAAAAAAAAATAAAATTACAAAAAATGAAAATTACACAAGGAAATGATTTAGCTCCTGGTATATTAAAAATAATTAAAGTTAATTTAGCTGTAAAAAGACAAATACAATCAGGTGATAAAATGGCAGGCAGACATGGAAATAAAGGGGTAATTTCTAAAATTTGTCCTGTAGAAGATATGCCTTATGATAAAGATGGTACACCTATTGATATTATTTTAAATCCTTTAGGTGTTCCATCTAGAATGAATATTGGACAAATATTAGAAACTCATTTAGGAATGGCTGCAAAAGGTATTGGTAATAAAATTAATATTTTATTAAAAAAACAAAAAAATATAGAAAAAATACGTAATTTTTTACATAAAGCATATAATATTGGAAATAATACAATTCAAAATATAGATTTAAATAAATTTACTGATAATGAGATACTTTTATTAGCAAATAATTTAAAAAAAGGTATGCCTATTGCTACTCCAGTTTTTGATGGAGCTCATGAAAAAGAAATAAAAGAATTATTGAAATTATCTAATTTACCAGTTTCTGGCCAGATAGAATTATATGATGGTCGTACAGGAGAAGTTTTTGAAAAACCAGTTACTGTAGGATATATGTATATGTTAAAATTAAATCATCTAGTAGATGATAAAATGCATGCTAGATCAACTGGATCATATAGTCTTGTAACTCAACAACCGTTAGGTGGAAAAGCTCAATTTGGAGGCCAAAGATTTGGGGAAATGGAAGTTTGGGCTTTAGAAGCATATGGAGCTGCATATACTTTACAGGAAATGTTAACAATTAAATCTGATGATGTTAATGGAAGAACAAAAATATATAAAAATATTGTTGATGGTAATCATCAGATGGATGCTAATATTCCAGAGTCTTTTAATGTTTTACTTAAAGAAATACGTTCATTAGGTATAAATATAAATTTAGAAAATGAATAATAATTTTATATTAAGAATTTACTGGTTTATAATATAATTGAGGTAATAAATTTGTGAAAGATTTATTTAATTTTTTAAAATCACAAAAAAAAATAGAAGAATTTGATTCAATAAAACTTTCTCTAGCTTCTTCTGATATGATAAAATCTTGGTCTTATGGAGAAGTTAAAAAACCTGAAACAATTAATTATCGTACTTTTAAACCAGAAAGAGATGGTTTATTTTGTGCTCGTATTTTTGGTCCTATTAAAGATTATGAATGTTTATGTGGAAAATATAAACGTTTAAAACATCGAGGTGTTATTTGTGAAAAATGCGGAGTTGAAGTTACACAAACTAAAGTTCGAAGAGATAGGATGGGACATATCGAATTAGCTTCTCCAATTGCTCATATATGGTTTTTAAAATCTCTACCTTCTAGAATAGGTTTATTATTAAATATGCCCTTAAGAGATATAGAAAAAATTTTATATTTTGAATCATATGTAGTAGTAAAAGAAGGAGTTTCTACATTAAAAAAAAAACAAATTTTATCTGAAGAACAATATATGGATTTATTAGAAGAATTTGGAGATGAATTTGAAGCTAAAATAGGTGCTGAAGCTATACAATATTTATTACAAAATATTAATTTAAAACAAGAATGTAAAACATTGAGAAATGAATTAAATAATACTAATTCAGAAACTAAAAGAAAAAAAATAGCTAAAAGAATAAAATTATTAGAATCTTTTATATATTCTGGTAATAAACCAGAATGGATGATAATGAACGTGTTACCCGTTTTACCGCCTGATTTAAGACCTTTAGTCCCTTTAGATGGTGGTAGATTTGCAACATCAGATTTAAATGATTTGTATCGTAGAGTTATTAATCGTAATAATAGATTAAAACGATTATTAGAATTATCTGCCCCTGATATCATTGTAAAAAATGAAAAAAGAATGTTACAAGAAGCTGTTGATGCATTATTGGATAATGGTAGAAGAGGAAAAGCTATTACTGGTTCGAACAAACGACCTTTAAAATCACTAGCTGATATGATTAAAGGAAAACAGGGAAGATTTAGACAAAATTTATTAGGAAAAAGAGTTGATTATTCAGGAAGATCTGTTATTACAGTAGGACCTTATTTACATTTACATCAATGTGGATTACCTAAAAAAATGGCATTAGAATTATTTAAACCATTTATATATGGTAAATTAGAAATTAAAGGTTTTGCTACAACTATTAAAGCTGCAAAAAAAATGGTAGAAAAAGAAGAACCAGTAGTATGGGATATACTAGATGAAGTAATTAAAGCACATCCAATATTATTAAATAGAGCCCCAACTTTACATAGATTAGGTATACAGGCTTTTGAACCTATTTTAGTCGAAGGTAAAGCAATACAATTACATCCTTTAGTGTGTGCAGCTTATAATGCTGATTTTGATGGAGATCAAATGGCAGTTCATATTCCTCTAACATTAGAAGCTCAATTAGAAGCAAGAATTTTAATGATGTCTACTAATAATATTTTATCTCCAGCAAATGGAGAACCAATTATTGTACCATCACAAGATGTAGTTTTAGGCATATATTATATGACTAAAGATAAAATTAATGCTTACGGGGAAGGAATGATATTAACTGGGCCTAAAGAAGCAGAACGTGCATATCATTCAGGACAAGTAGATTTACATGCTTGTGTTAAAGTTAAAATTAGAGAATATACAAAAAATTTATTAACAAATGAATGGATCAAAAATAGTATTATTGTTAAGACTACGATTGGAAGAGCTATTTTTTGGAATCAAGTACCAAAAGGTATTCCATATTATCTAATAAATAAAACTTTAGGTAAAAAAGATATTTCTAATATCCTTAATATATGTTATAGAATTTTAGGATTAAAATCTACAGTTATTTTTGCTGATCAAATTATGTACACCGGTTTTCATTATGCAACAAAATCAGGTGCATCTGTTGGTATAGATGATATTATTATTCCTGATAATAAAACTGCAATTATTAATGAAGCAAAATTAGAAGTTAATGAAATTCAAGAACAATTTCAATCAGGTCTTGTAACTGCTGGAGAAAGATATAATAAGGTCATTGATATTTGGGCTTCTGCTAATGAAAAAGTAGCTAAGGCTATGATGAAAAATTTATCAGTTGAATATATAATTGATCAAAAAGGATCTTTAGTTAAACAAAGTTCTTTTAATAATATTTTTATGATGGCAGATTCTGGAGCTAGAGGTTCTGCAGCACAAATTAGACAATTAGCTGGAATGAGAGGTTTAATGGCGAAACCAGATGGTTCAATTATTGAAACTCCAATTATTGCTAATTTTAGAGAAGGTTTAAATGTTTTACAATATTTTATTTCTACTCATGGTGCTAGAAAAGGTTTAGCTGACACTGCTTTAAAAACAGCTAATTCTGGATATTTAACTAGAAGATTAGTAGATGTTGCACAAGATTTAGTTGTAACTGAAAATGATTGTTCTACTTTAGGAGGAATAAGAATTTCTTCAGTTATAACAGGAAGAGACATAAAAGAATCATTACGAGAGAGAGTTTTAGGTAGAGTTACAGCTGAAGATGTTTTAAAAACAGATGGTAAAACAGTTTTAATTTATCGAAATACTTTATTAAGTGAAAAATATTGTAATATATTAGAACAATATGCAATTGATAGTATTAAAGTCAGATCTGTTGTTAGTTGTGAAACTTCTTTTGGGGTATGTGCCTATTGTTATGGTCGAGATTTAGCTAGAGGACATATTATAAATAAAGGAGAAGCAATAGGAGTTATTGCAGCTCAATCTATAGGAGAACCTGGTACTCAATTAACAATGAGAACTTTTCATATTGGAGGTGCTGCATCAAGATCTGCTGCAGAATCTAGTATACAAGTAAAAGATAATGGAATTATTAAATTAATAAATACTAAATCAGTTATAAATAATACGAATAAATTAGTGGTAATTTCAAGAAATGCTGAATTAAAAGTTATTGATCAGTCAAATAAAATTATAGAAAGTTATAAAATACCATATGGAGCTATTATAACAAAAAAAAATGGATCTAATATTATTGCAGGAGAAATAGTTTCTTATTGGGATCCTCATACTATGCCAATTATTACTGAAGTAAGTGGGAAAATAAAATTTGTTGATATGTTAGAGGGCCAAACTGTTATAAAACAAACAGATGATTTAACAGGTTTAGTATCCATTGTTGTCTTAGATACTTCAGAAAGACCTTCTATAGGTCAAGATTTTAGGCCTATGATTAAAATTTTAAATGAAAATAATGAAGATATAATTATTTCTGGTACAGACATGCTGGCACATTATTTTTTACCTAATAAATCTATTATTCATTTAAAAGATGAGAGTATAGTTAATGCAGGAGATATTTTAGCAAAAGTACCACAAGAATCGGGAGGTACTAAGGATATTACAGGAGGTCTTCCAAGAGTAGCAGATTTATTTGAAGCACGTAAACCTAAAGATGCTGCTATTTTAGCAGAAATTAGTGGTATTATTTCTTTTGGTAAAGAAACAAAAGGTAAGAGAAGAATAATAATTACTCCTATGAATTCAGATATAGATCCATATGAAGAAATGATTCCAAAATGGAGACAATTAAATATTTTTGAAGGAGAACTAATTAATAAAGGGGATATTCTTTCTGATGGTCCAGAATCTCCACATGATATTTTAAGATTAAGAGGTGTAAATGCTGTTACTAATTATATAATTAATGAAGTACAAGATGTTTATCGATTACAAGGTGTAAAAATTAATGATAAACATATCGAAGTTATTATACGTCAAATGTTACGTAAAGCTACTATAACTAAAATGGGGGATTCTGATTTTTTAGAAGGAGAACAATTAGAAGTTTCTATAATTGATAGAGAAAATAAAAAATTAAAAACTCAAGGAAAAAATATCGCACGATATAATCGTGATTTATTAGGTATTACTAAAGCTTCTTTAGCTACTTCTTCTTTTATTTCAGCAGCTTCTTTTCAAGAAACAACCAGAGTTTTAACTGAATCTTCTGTTGCAGGTAAAAGTGATAAATTAAAAGGATTAAAAGAAAATGTAATTGTAGGTAGGTTAATTCCTGCAGGAACTGGATATTCTTATCATACAAATCGTATTAATAAAAAAAAGGTTGAGAAAAAAATTAGTAATATTTCTTCAGTAGATTCTGCTGCTGCTAATTTAACTGAATTATTAAATGCTAATTAAGGTATATATATTTTAAAAATTATTATATATCTTATTTATCTAAATAAGATAAAAAATATTAAACTTTTTTTTTATATCTTTTTTTGATATAATTTTAACTAATATTTTTTTATTAAGATAGTTATTTTTTCATTTAATAAATAATGTTATGAACTATAAAAAAAAAAAATCTAAAATATGGTTAGAAAAAAATTCTAAAGATTTTTATATAAAAAAAGTTCAAAAAAATATTAATAAATATAGATCAAGATCATGGTTTAAATTAGCAGAAATAGAAAAAACAGATAAAATTTTTAAAAAAAACATGACTATAATTGATTTAGGATCCTCTCCAGGAGGATGGTCTAGTTTTGCATCATTAAAAATTGGCAGTAAAGGGAAAATTATAGCATGTGATATATTACCAATGAATTATATTAAAAATGTTAATTTTTATCAGGGTAATATATGTAATCCTATATTTTTTAATAAAATTAAAAAAAAAATTAATAAGACAAAAATTCATCTTATAATGTCAGATATGTCTCCTAATATTTCTGGTATAAAAGAAATAGATATACCTCGAATTATTTATTTAAATGAATTAACATTAAAATTATGTTATTCTAATTTAGAACAAAATGGGTCTTTTTTAGTAAAAACTTTTCAAGGGGAAGAATTGATAAAATTTTATAATAAAATTAATTCTATATTTGAAATAGTTAAAATTAGAAAACCAAATGCTTCAAAATCTAAATCAAGTGAAGTTTATATTGTTGCAAAAAGATATAAAAATTAATATAAAATATACTATAAAGTTACAAGGGGTTACTTTTTGAAAGATATGGCAAAAAATCTAATTCTCTGGGTAGCAATTACAGTCATATTAATATCTATTTTCCAGAGTTTAAATACAGATAAATTTGATCAAACAAAACAAGTTTCATATTCAACTTTTTTATCAGAAATTAACCAAAATAAAATTATTAAAACGAGTATTAATGGTAGACGAATTCGTGTATTTAGAAAAAATAATAGTCATTATATTACTTATTTACCAATGCATGATCCAAATTTACTAAAAATATTATTTTTAAAAAAAATTAAAATTTTAGGAGAACCTCTACAAAAACCTAGCATTTTATTATCTATTTTTATTTCATGGTTTCCAATGTTTTTATTAATCGGAATATGGATTTTTTTCATTCGACAATTACAAAATAGTAGTAAAGGAGCTTTATCTTTTGGTAAGAGTAAAGCACAAATACTTACAGCAGATCAAATAAAAATTACATTTAATGATGTTGCCGGATGTGATGAAGCAAAAGAAGAAGTTAGTGAACTAGTAGATTATTTAAAAGAACCCAAAAAATTTCAAAAATTAGGAGGGAAAATTCCTAAAGGAATTTTGATGATAGGTCCTCCAGGAACAGGAAAAACTTTATTAGCAAAAGCTATTGCAGGAGAAGCAAAAGTACCATTTTTTATTATTTCAGGTTCTGATTTTGTAGAAATGTTTGTTGGTGTAGGTGCTTCAAGAGTAAGAGATATGTTTAATAAAGCTAAAAAATTAGCTCCATGTATTATTTTTATTGATGAAATAGATGCTGTTGGAAGACAGAGAGGAGCAGGATTAGGAGGAGGACATGATGAAAGAGAACAAACATTAAATCAAATGTTAGTAGAAATGGATGGTTTTAATAATAATGAAAGTATTATTGTAATTGCCGCAACTAATCGTCCTGATGTATTAGATCCTGCTCTTTTAAGACCTGGACGTTTTGATAGACAAGTTATTGTTGGTTTACCAGATATAAGAGGTAGAGAACAGGTATTGAAAATACATATCAAGAATGTTCCTGTTTCAAAAGAAGTTGATTTAAAAATTTTAGCTAGAGGTACTCCAGGTTTTTCAGGAGCTGATTTAGCTAATTTAATAAATGAAGCTGCTTTGTTAGCAGCGCGTTACAATTATAATTGCGTTTCTATGTTAGAATTAGAAAAAGCAAAAGATAAAATCATGATGGGTGCAGAAAGACGTTCTTTAGTAATGACTGAAAAACAAAAAGAAGCAACAGCTTATCATGAAGCAGGACATGCAATTATAGGTAGATTAGTTCCAGATCATGATCCAGTACATAAAGTAACAATTATTCCTAGAGGAAGAGCGTTAGGTGTAACCTTTTTTTTACCTGAAATTGATATTATTAGTATGAGTAGACAAAAATTAGAAAGTAAAATATCTACTTTATATGGAGGTAGAATAGCTGAAGAAATAATTTATGGAGAAAAATATGTATCAACAGGTTCATCTAATGATATTAAAGTAGCTACTAATATTGCAAGAAACATGGTAACTCAATGGGGATTTTCTAAAAAATTAGGACCTCTATTATATACAGAAGAAGAAGGAGAAATTTTTTTAGGAAGATCAGTTGCTAAAGCTAAACATATGTCTGATGAAACAGCTAAAATTATTGATCAAGAAGTAAAATATTTAATAGAAGAAAATTATAACCGAGCATTTAAAATTTTAAAAGATAATATTGATATTTTACATGAAATGAAAAATACACTTCTTAAATATGAAACAA
>NZ_CP046186.1:312060-314488 GCF_012567955.1 Enterobacteriaceae endosymbiont of Donacia bicoloricornis | reverse complement strand
CTTTAGTTGTTTATGTATAAATTATTATTAATTTTGTTTATTTTTGTTTCATTTTTTTTAGTTAGTATTATTATGTTTCAAGATAATGATGATATAGATATTAGTGCATCATCAAATAATATAAAATCACCTTTTAATACAAATATGTCTAATAAAATTTTAACTAAAAGTATTATTCTTCTTACTTCTTTATTTTTTATAATTAGTTTATTATTAAGTAATATTAATGTAAAAAAATATATAAAAAATGTTAAGTTAAATAATGTTTTAAAAAAATAAAACTTAAGTATAAAAAATTTGCCGAGGTGGTGAAATTGGTAAACACGCTACTTTGAGGTGGTAGTGCCCTATTTTGGGTTTGCGGGTTCAAATCCCGTCTTCGGTATGAAAATTATTCTTGCATTATTTATTTTTTTATCATATGATATATTATCATTAAGTAGACGCGGGGTGGAGCAGTTTGGTAGCTCGTCGGGCTCATAACCCGAAGGTCGTTGGTTCAAATCCAACTCCCGCAACCAAATACCACATTGTGTTTAATCCTAAATTATATTTTATATAAAAAAATAAATAAATTTGATTCTTGTATTTAAGATATTTTTTATATATTTATAAGTTAAATCAAAATATTAATAAATTAATTTTATTAAAATAACTATATTTATATTTAAAATATTTTTTTAGAAAAAAATTTTAATATATAATATTTAAAATAATATTTTAATATTATCTAGTTTTCTAATTTTAAGAATTAAATATTTGAGGATAACTAGGATGAATAAAGAAATGTTAGCTGTTATTGAAGCAGTTTCTAATGAAAAATCTTTACCTCGTGAAAAAATATTTGAAGCAATGGAGAGTGCTTTAGCTAGTGCAACAAAAAAAAAATATGAGCAAGATATTGAAGTATTCGTAAATATTGATCGTAAAAATGGTAATTTTAACACTTTTAGAAGATGGTTAATTGTTAAAAAAGTAAATTTTCCTACAAAAGAAATTACATTAGACGCTGCACGTATTGAAGATAATAATCTTAATTTAGGAGATTACATTTATGATCAAATTAAATCTATTGATTTTGATCGAATAACTACACAAACTGCTAAACAAGTTATTGTTCATAAAGTTAGAGAAGCAGAAAAAGCTATTACTATTGCTCAATTTAAAAAACAAGAAGGAAAAATTTTAAGTGGTATAGTAAAAAAAGTAAATAGAGGACATCTAAATTTAGATTTAGGTCATGGTGTAAATGCTATTATTTTACGTTCTGATATGCTACCTAGAGAAAATTTTAGATTAGGAGATAGAACAAGAGGATTATTATTTCATATTAAAGAAGATTTAAAAGAAACACAATTATTTATTAGTAGATCTAGAATACAAATGCTTGTGGAATTATTTCATATTGAAGTCCCTGAAATAGGAGAAGGTTTAATTGAAATTAAAGCAGCAGTACGAGATCCAGGATCTAGAGCAAAAATTGCTGTTAAAACAAATGATAAAAGAATAGATCCAGTAGGTGCATGTGTTGGTATAAGAGGTGCCAGAGTACAAGCAATATCTAATGAATTAAATGGAGAACGTATCGATATTGTATTATGGGATTCTGATCCTGAAAAATTTGTTATTAATGCTATGTCACCAGCTGAAATATCATCAATAATTTTAAATAAAAAAAATCGTGTTATAGATATAATTGTAGAAGAAAATAATTTAGCACAAGCTATTGGAAGAAATGGACAAAATATTCGTTTAGCTTCTCAATTAAGTGGTTGGGAGTTAAATGTTATGACTAAACATGATTTATCTCATAAATATAAAAAAGAAAAAAAAAATATTATAAATATGTTTATGAAACATTTAAATATTAATTATGAGTTATCAAAAAAAATAGTTGAAGATGGAAAAATTTCTTCTTTTAAAGAATTAATATCAATACCAATTGAAAAATTATATAAAATAACTAATTCTTTTAATTTGAAAATTAATGATTTAAAAAAAATAAAAAAATTAGTAGAAAATATTAATATTAATTTTTTTTTAACTAAAAAAAAAAATATTAATAATCAACTAAAAACAAGATTATTAAAATTAAAAGGAATTAATAAACAATTATCTGAATATTTAATAAATAAAGGAATTTTAACAATTGAAAAATTAGCTGAACAAAGTATCGAAGATATATCTGATATAAATAATTTAGATCAAATAAAAGCAGGTGAAATAATTATGTCTGCACGTAATTTTTGTTGGTTTAATAAAAAAAATAATACTTAATTAATTCTGATAAGAGGAGTAAACAGCATGATAGATGCTGTTATAAACATAAAATTATTAGCTAATAAAATGAATATTTCAATAAAAAATACAATTAAATATTTTTCTAATATAGGTATTCTAAAATTAGAAAATGATATAGTTAATAAAG
>NZ_CP046186.1:309452-311744 GCF_012567955.1 Enterobacteriaceae endosymbiont of Donacia bicoloricornis | reverse complement strand
AAATAAATACTGATATTTTTCATAAAAAAATAAATAATAGAAAAAAATATAAAAATAATAAATATAAAAAAAAGTTTTCTAAATTATATCAAAATTTTAATAAACCGATTAAAAATATTAATCGTAGTATAATTATTAATGATACCATCAGTATCACTGAATTATCTAATAAAATGGCTATTAAAAACACAGAATTAATAAAAATAATAATTAATATGGGAGAAAAATTTTCTAATATTAATCAAAAATTAGATCAAGAAACAGCACAATTAATAGCAGAAGAAATGGGGCATAAAGTTATATTACGTAGTGAAAATGATATAGAAAAATCATTAATTAATAATAAAGATTCTTTTAATCGAACACCTGTAATAAGACCACCAATAGTTACAATAATGGGTCATGTAGATCATGGAAAAACTTCATTATTAGATTATATATTTTCAAGTAATATTACTGCAAAAGAAGCAGGAGGTATTACTCAATACATAAATGCATATGAAATAAAATTTAATAATAAACAAATAACTTTTCTTGATACTCCAGGACATGAATCTTTTTCTTCAATGAGATATAGAGGTTGTGAAATTACCGATATAATAATATTGGTAATTGCAATTGATGATGGGGTAATGCCACAAACTATAGAAGCTATACAACATGCAAAAAAAAAGAAAGTTCCAATCATAGTAGTAATTAATAAAATTGATAAAAAAATTTCTAATTTTGAAAAAATAAAAAATGAATTAAGTCGATATGATATTCTTTCAGAAGAATGGGGTGGGGAACATATATTTATTAAAGTTTCTGCTAAAACTGGAGAAGGTATAGATAATTTATTAAATGCTATTTTATTACAAGCAGAAATGTTAGAATTAAAATCTTTTAATGAAGGAATTGCAAAAGGTATTGTGATTGAATCTTATTTAGATAAAGGTAAAGGACCTATAGCTAATATTATAATTAAAGATGGAGTTTTAAAAAAAGGTGATATAATACTTTGTGGTCATACTTATGGAAAAATAAAAAGATTAATTAATAGTAAAAATTTAGATATTTTAAAGGCAGGACCTTCTACTCCTATTAAAATTTTAGGTTTATCGGAAGTTCCCTATGCTGGAGATAATTTAGTAGTAGTAAAATATGAAAAACAAGCTAAAGAAATAGCATTATATAGAAAAAATAAATATCGAGAAAAAATATTAGCTAATAAACAAAAAAAATTTAAAAAAACATTTTTAAACTTAGAACATAAAAATATTCATGAAATAAATCTTTTAATAAAAACAGATGTACAGGGTACTATTGAAGCTATTAAAAACACATTAATAAATTTATCTAATGATCAAATAAATATAAAAATTATTTATTCTGGTGTTGGAGAAATTACTGAAACAGATATTTCTATGGCAATAGCTAATTCTGAAAAACATTTAATCATTATTGGATTTAATGTTAAAGTTAATAACACTATAAAAAATATAATAAAAACAGAAAATATACAAGTAATATTTTTTACTATTATTTATGATTTAATTAAATATATGAAGAAATATATACAAAAATTTTTAACTCCTGAATATAAAGAAAAAAGATTAGGATTAGCAAAAGTTATAAGTATTTTTACTATTCCTAAAATTGGGATTATAGCTGGATGTATAGTAACATTTGGGATAATAAAACGTAATAATTTAATTAAATTATTTAGAGATAATAAAATTATTTATAAAGGAGTTATAGATTCTTTAAGAAGATTTAAAGAAAGTGTTAGTGAAGTACGTAATGGAATGGAATGTGGGATAAGTATTAAAAATTTTAATGATATTAGTATTGGAGATAAAGTAGAAATATTTGAAAAAATTGAACTTATAAAAAATAATTTTTAAAAAAAATTTTAATATTAAATATATATAAATAAGGAGTTTTTTATTGTATCGTAATCAACGTATTGCATATGAGTTAAAAAAACAAATAGCGAAAATATTACAACATAATCTTGATGATATTAGAATAAATAAGTTTAGTACTATTACTGATATAGTAATATCAAAAGATTTTACATATGCAAAAATATTTATAATATTATCATATAAAGAAGAAAAATTAAAAAAGAAAAAAAATTCATTTTTTTATTTAAATAAAGCTACAGAATATATAAGATATCTTCTCAAAGAGAAGATAAAATTACGTAAAATACCAAAAATAAAATTTTTTTTAGATTCTTCTTTTAACAAAGGTAAAAATATTAATACTATTTTAGATAATTTAAAGATTAAAAAAATTTAAAATATC
>NZ_CP046186.1:239711-308490 GCF_012567955.1 Enterobacteriaceae endosymbiont of Donacia bicoloricornis | reverse complement strand
TTTATAAATAATTTAATGGAGTTAAGTTATGTATTTTAATACAATAAAAAAAACAGAAATCATAAAAAAATATAAAAACCATAATACAGATAAAGGATCAACTAAAATACAAATAGCTTTATTAACATTTAAAATTAATTATTTACATAAACATTTTGCTATTCATAAAAAAGATCATCATAGTCGTCGAGGACTATTAAACATGATATCAAAACGTAGAAAATTATTAAATTATTTAAAAAAAAAAAAATTACATGATTATAATATATTAATTGAAAATTTAGGGTTAAGAAAATAAAAATATTTTATATATTAATCTGTATTAATTAAAGACTTTAAAAAATTAATTTATTTTTTTAATATAAAAAAAAATTTATTAAAGGATATTTATTTTGTTAAACCCGATTATTCATAGATTTCGTTATGGTAATAATACTGTAACTATTGAAACAGGAATGATAGCTAGACAGGCAACATCATCTGTAATGGTTAGTATTGATGATACTGCTGTTTTTGTTACTTTAGTCATAAATAATGAAGTAAAATTAGAACAAAATTTTTTTCCTTTATCTGTCCATTATCAAGAAAAATTATATGCTGCTGGTCGTATTCCTGGTAATTTTTTTCGTAGAGAAGGACGTCCTAGTGAAAATGAAATTTTAATTTCTCGTCTAATTGATCGTCCTATAAGACCTTTATTCAAAAAAGGTTTTTTAAATGAAACTCAAATTATTGCAACTGTAATGTCTATAAATCCTGAAATTAATCCAGATATTGTTGCTATTATTGGGTCATCTATCGTTCTTAATTTATCTGGAATACCATTTAATGGTCCATTTGGAACAGCACGTATTGGTTATATTAATAATAAATATATATTAAATCCTAATATTAAAGAAATGCAAAATAGTACATTAGATTTAATTGTTACTAGTACGAGAAAAGCCATTCTAATGGTAGAAGCTAAATCTAATTTATTAACTGAAGAACAAATTTTAAATGCAATAAAATATGGACATAATGAACAACAAATTTTAATTAATAATATTATTGAATTATCTAATAAAGTAAAAAAAAAATCTAATACATGGATTTTATATCCTTTAGATAAAAAACTTAAAGAAAAAATTTACTTTTTATCTTATAAAAAATTAGTAAAAGCATATAATATTCAAGAAAAAAAATATAGGATGAATGAAATTAATTCTATTAAACATAAAATTCTTGAATTAATTAAAAAAGAGAAAGAATATGAAAATATTTCTATTTATTGTTTAAATGAAATTTTTTATGAGTTAGAAAAAAAAATAGTTCGAAACAATATTATAAATAAAAATTTAAGAATTGATGGGCGTGAACATGATATGATACGTAATTTAGATGTACGTATAGGTATTCTCCCAAGAACACATGGTTCTGCTTTATTTACGAGAGGGGAAACTCAATCTTTAGTTACAGCTACATTAGGAACAAATAGAGATGCTCAATCATTAGATGATTTATTGAATAATAAATCAGATAATTTTTTATTTCATTATAATTTTCCACCTTATTCTGTAGGTGAAGTTGGTATAATGGGTTCACCTAAAAGACGTGAAATTGGTCATGGACATCTTGCTAAAAAATCTTTAATACCAGTTATGCCTAATATAGATGTTTTTCCTTATACAATAAGAATTGTATCTGAAATAACAGAATCTAATGGTTCATCTTCTATGGCTTCAGTATGTGGAGCATCATTAGCAATGATGGATGCTGGAATCCCAATTAATAATGCTGTAGCAGGTATTGCGATGGGATTAATAAAAGAAAATAATAATTTTGTAGTACTATCAGATATTTTAGGAGATGAAGATCATTTAGGCGATATGGATTTTAAAGTAGCAGGTACTAAACATGGAATTACTGCATTACAAATGGATATGAAAATAGAAGGTATTAATTATAAAATAATAAAATTAGCTTTATTTCAAGCAAAATTAGCTAGGCTACATATTCTAAAAATAATGAAACAAGCTATTTCTTTTCCTAGAAAAAATATTTCAGAATTTGCACCAAGAATTCATACATTAAAAATTAATCCAGAAAAAATTAAAGATATGATAGGAAAAGGAGGATCTGTTATTAGAGCTTTAACAGAAGAAACTGATACAATTATTGAAATAGAAGACAGTGGAATAGTAAAAATTGCAGCTAAAAATAATGATAAAATTAAATTTGCAATTAAACGTATAAAAGAAATTACATCAGATATAATTGTTGGAAAAATATATAGTGGTAAAGTAGTCCGTATTGTTGATTTTGGTGCATTTATTTCAATAGGAAATGGGAAAGAAGGATTAGTACATATTTCTCAAATAACAAATAAACATGTAAATAAAGTAAGTGATTATTTACAATTATTACAAAATGTATTCGTTAAAGTTATAGAAATTGACAAACAGGGAAGAATTAGATTAAGTATTAAAGCTGCTACTATCAATAGATAGTAATTTTAAAATTTTTTATAAAAAATTATTACAAATAATTATATAAATTATTTTTATAAATAATATTTTCCAATATATAAATACTTAATAAAAAATTAATTGTAAAATTGTTATTTATATAAAATAATTTTAATATTTGTAATTATATTTTATTATTATAAAATATAATTATTATTTTTTTATAATCCCATCTAATAATTATTAGATAATTACTTATATTAATTTTTTAATTATTTATTTTAAACAGGCATATATATTATATGACAGATATTACTAATTTTACTAAATTTGGTTTAAATAAGTTTATTTTAAAAGCATTAAATGATATAGGATATAAAAATCCATCTCCTATACAAAAAAAATGTATTCCATATTTGTTATCATCAAAAGATGTCTTAGGAATAGCACAAACAGGTAGTGGAAAAACTGCTGCATTTATCTTACCATTATTAAATAATTTAGATTTATCTATAAAAAAAACTCAAATATTAATTTTAACACCTACAAGAGAACTAGCAATACAAGTAACTAAAGCTACTTCACTGTTTGCTAAATATTTAAGTGGAATTAGTATTTTAGCATTATATGGTGGACAATCTTATCAAATACAATTTAAACGTTTAAGATTAGGAGTTCAAATTATTATAGCTACTCCAGGGCGTTTATTAGATCATATTAAAAGAAAAACTGTTAATTTATTTAAATTAACTAGTTTAGTAATAGATGAAGCAGATGAAATGTTAAAAATGGGTTTTATTGAAGATGTAGAAAAAATACTATCTAAAATACCTAAAAGACATCAAACTTCATTATTTTCGGCAACTATGCCAAAAAGAATTAAAAACATAACTAAAAAATTTATGGTTCATCCATATGAAATATTTATAAAAACTAATATTAAAACAATTCCAGATATTAAACAAACTTATTGGTTAATAAATAGTAAAAAAATAGATGCTTTAATGAGATTTTTAGAAACTGAAAATTTTACTGCAGTTTTAATTTTTGTAAAAACTAAAACTGCTACTATAGAAATAGCTGATATATTAAAACAATTTAATTATAATAGTGCTCCACTAAATGGAGATATGAACCAAAATAATAGAGAAAAAACACTAGAAAAATTTAGAAATGGGAAACTAGATATTTTAATTGCTACTGATATTGCTGCAAGAGGATTAGATGTAAATAGAATTGATTTAGTTATAAATTACGATATTCCTATGGATATTGAATCATATATTCACCGTATTGGAAGAACTGGAAGAGCAGGGAGACAAGGTAAATCTTTATCATTTATAGAATATAAAGAAAAAAGATTACTTAAAAACATTGAATATAGAATTAAATGTAATATTGATGAAATATTATTACCTAATAATGAAATTTTGTCCAAAAAAAGACTAGAAAATTTTATAAAAAAAATAAAAGAAGAATCAAATGCTATTAACAATATTAATTTAATTAAATATAAAGAAATTATATCTACTTTAATAGTTAAAAATAATATAAATAAAGAAACATTAATTATAATTTTATTAAAATTATCTCAAAATAAAAAACCTTTAATTTTACCTCCCGATCCTATTATTTCTCAGAAAACATTTCATAAAAAATCATTTTTTTATAAAAAAAAGAAAAGAAAATATATGGATACATATCGTATTAATATAGGGAAAAAAGATAAAGTAGAAATACGTCATATTGTAGGTGCAATTATTAATGAGTTAAAAATAACTAATAATGATTTAGGTAATATAAAATTATTTAATAATTATTCTACTATTGAATTAACACCTATAATTAAAAAAAATATTTTAAAATATTCTAAAAATATTAAAATTTTAAACAAGAATATTAATTTTGAATTAATTTTAAAAAAAATTTATAAAAAAAAATTACATTTAAAATTTAAAAAAAAATATTTTAAATAAAATTTTTAATTAAAATTCTTATAGAAATTAATTATCCCCTTAGAAGAACAATCATATTGATTTATTTTTTCTTGGATGTTTGAATTTATATCTTCAACCAAAAAATTAGTTATTTTTTTACCTAATTCAACTCCCCATTGATCAAAAGAAAATATATTTAAAATTATACCCTGAACAAAAACTTTATGTTCATAAAATGAAATTAATAATCCCAAATTATAAGGAGTAATTTTTTTTAAAAAAATAGAATTACTAGGCTTATTTCCGAAACAAAATTTATATATATTGTTTTTGTGTATATTTTTAATATTACCAAAAGCTAATGCTTTAGTTTGAGCTATATAATTTGAAATAAGCTTAAGATGATGATCTTTATATTTATTATTATAAGGTATCGCTGCAGCTATAAAATCACATGGAATTATTTTAGTACCTTGATGCAACATTTGAAAAAAAGAATGTTGTCCATTTGTACCTACATCTCCCCATATAATAGGACTAGTTTGATATAATATTTTATTACCATTTCTATCTATTGATTTCCCATTAGATTCCATATTTAATTGCTGTAAATATGATGGTAAAAAACGCATATTATCACAATAAGGAATAATTGCTTCTGTTTCTGTATTCCAAAAATTACTATACCAAATACTAATTAAAGCCATAATAATAGGAATATTTTTATCTAATGGAGTAGAAAAAAAATGATAATCCATTTCACTTGCTCCTTGTAATAATTTTTCAAAATTATTAAAACCAATAGATAAAGATATTATTAATCCAATAGAAGACCATAAAGAAAAACGACCTCCTATTTCAGATAATAATGGTAAAATATTTTTTTTATTTATTCCAAAATCAATTGCTGCATCAATATTATTTGTAACGGCAATAAAATGTTTAGAAAAAATGTTTTTATTTAAATCTCCATTTATATGGTTTATAAACCATTTTTTTATACTTAAAGCATTAGTAATTGTTTCTTGTGTATTAAAAGTTTTTGAAGCAATAATAAAAACACTTTCTTCTGGATTAATTTGATTAATAAGATTTATTATTTGAATAGGATCAATATTAGCTAAAAAAAATAAATTTAATTTATTTTTATATTCTTTTAATGTTTCTGTAACCATTAAAGGACCTAATTGAGAACCTCCTATTCCTATATTTATTATATTTTTTATTTTTTTATTTGTATAACCTTTCCATCTTCCTAAAATTATGTCATTAGAAATATTTTTAATTTTTTTTAAAATATTATCTATCATATTATAGATTTCTTTATTTTTTAAAAATAAAATATTATGATTATATCTTAATGCTGTATGTAAAACAGATTTTTTTTCAGTAACATTAATTTTTTTACCGTAAAACATTGAATAGATCGAACTAAAACATTTAGTTTCTTTTGCTAAATTTATTAAATAACTTAAAGTTTTTTGATTAATAATATTTTTTGAATAATCAAAAAGAATTTTATTCTCAAAATTAATAGAAAAATTATTAAATCTATTAGGATCTTGTATAAATAAATCATTAATAGTTATTTTCTTAATTTCTTGAAAATGTTTTTTTAAATATTTCCAAGAAAAAGTTTTTGTAGGATCAATATTTTTCATATAAAATTGTATATTTTATATTTTTAAAAATTTTTTTAAAAATATTATTTATAATTAAATTAATTATATCATAATTTTAAAATTTATGAAAAAAATTCAATTTATTACATAAATATGATAAAATATCGTATTTAAATAAATATTTATTTTATATATGATTCTTAATTATTTAATTATTCAAAAAAATAATTTTTTTTTAAAAAAAAAGAATACGATTGTATTATTACATGGATTATTTGGTAATAAAAAAAGTTTATATACAATGGGAAAATTTTTATTTAAAAATTTAAAATATAATATAATATTATTAGATATTAGAAATCATGGTTCATCTCCTTCCCATAAAAAAATGAATTATTTATCCTTATCTAAGGATGTATTAGAAACACTTAATTTTTTAAATATAAAAAAAAATATCATTTTTATTGGACATTCCATGGGAGGAAAAATAGCAATGAACATTAGTCAATTTATATCATTTGATAATATCAAAATTATTATTATTTTAGATATAGCTCCTGTAAAATATAAATTTTATAATAAAAATATATTTTTTGCATTAGAACAAGTATATAAAAAAAAAATTGAAAAAAGAAAAGATGTATTTTATTTAATAAAATCACTGATTAAAAATCAATATATAATAAATATGTTATTAAAAACATTTATAGATGGTAAATGGGAATTTAACTTTCCAATTTTAAAAAATGAATATAAAAAAATATTAGATTGGAAATTAATTCCAAAATGGAAGGGCAAAATTTTTTTTTTAAAAGGAGAACAATCTACTTATATAAGTAAAATTTATTATAAAGATATTTTTTTTCAATTTCCTAATGCTAAAATATATAATATTCCTAATACTGGACATTTATTACATATTGAAAATACAAAATTAGTATTTAATTTAATACAAAAATTATGTTATAAATAATATTTTTAAAGAAAAATAATATAAAAATGTCTAAGATTGGTATATTTTTTGGTAGTGATACTGGTAATACTGAAAATGTTGCTTTTAAAATACAAAAACAATTAAATAAAAAAAATTCTTCAGTATTTAACATTTCTAATATAAATCAAAAAGATATTGAAAAATATAATATTCTTTTATTAGGTATTCCTACATGGTATTATGGAGAATTACAATGTGATTGGGAAGATTTTATACCTATTTTACAAAAAATTAATTTTAAAAATAAATACGTAGGTTTATTTGGTTGTGGTGATCAGGAAGATTATGGAGAATATTTTTGTGATGCTATAAAAATTATTTATGATATAGTAAAAAAAAATAGAGCTAAAATCATTGGTTATTGGCCTACTAAAGGCTATCATTTTAATGATACTAAAAGTTTAAAAAATAAAAATTATTTTTTAGGATTAACTATAGATGAAGATAGACAACCAGAACTAACTGATTTACGTATTAAAACATGGGTACAACAAATATCTAAAGAATTAAACATTTAATAATAATAATTATAAAATCAATTATATTAAATATAATTGATTTTATATATTTTATTTATCATTCATTCTTAATGATAAAATTCTATTAAAAATTATCTTATTTTTATTTGAATATTTTTTATCAAAAAAAAAATAACCTTCTCTTTCAAATTGAAAATGTCTATTGCTATTATTTTCTAATAAATTTTTCTCTATAAATCCATTATATATTAATAATGATTTTTTATTTAAAAAATTTAAAATATTATCATTAATATGAATATCTTTTTTTATAAATAAATTTTTATATAAATAAAATTTTGCTGGTTTAACATAATAACAAGATATCCAATGAATTATTCCTTTTACATTTTGTTTTTTTCTATTTATTTTCTTTCCTAAAGAATCTTTATAATATTTACAATGAACATAAATAATATTATTATTTTTATCTTTTACAATTTTCCTTGCTTTAATAATAAAAGAATATCTTAATTTTACTTTATATCCTAAAATAAGTCTTTTATAATTTTTTTTTTCTATTTCGGAAAAATCTAAAATATCGATATATATTTCTTTAGTAAAATAAATATTTCTATATCCCATATTTTTTTTATTAGGATGATTAGGAATTAATAATTTTATTTTTTTTTTAAAAGGAAAATTATCAATAATAATTTTTAAAGGTCTTAATATTGCCATTGATCTAGGAGCTAATTCATTCAATTCGGATTTTATACAAGATTCTAAAAAAGACATTTCTATAATATTATTTTGCTTAGTTACACCTATACTATAACAAAAATTTTTTAAAGATGAAGGTGTATATCCTTTTCTACGTAATCCAGAAATAGTTAATAAACGAGGATCATCCCATCCACTAACTATTTTATTTTTTATTAAAATATTAATATTTCTTTTTGAAGTTATTCCATATTCTATATTTAATTTTGAAAATTCATATTGTTTAGGATGATTTTTTTTAATATTAATATTATTAAGTATCCAATTATATAATATTTTATTATCTTGAAATTCTAATGTACATAAAGAATGAGTAATGCCTTCAATAGCATCAGATATACAATGACTAAAATCATAAGTTGGATATATACACCATTTTCTTTTAGTTTGATGATGATTTTGAAATTTAATTCTATACAATACAGGATCTCTCATAACAATAATTTTTGATTTCATATCTATTTTAGCGCGTAAACATACACTACCTTCAGGAAAATCACCTAAATACATTTTTTCAAATAATTTTAAATTTTCTTTTACTGATCTGTTTCTATATGGACTATTTTTTCCAGGTGTTAATAATGTACCTCTATAATTTTTAATATCTTGTATATTTAATTCATCGACATAAGCTAAATCTTTTTTGATTAATTCTACAGCATATTTATATATTAAATTAAAATAATTTGATGTATATTTAATATTTTCATCCCATTTAAATCCTAACCATATTAAATCTTTTTTTATAGATTTAATATATTTGATATTTTCAGTTGAAGGATTAGTATCATCAATTCTTAAAAAAAACTTACCTTTATAAAATTTAGCTATTGAAAAATTTAAACAAACAGATTTTATATGTCCTATATGTAAATGACCATTAGGTTCAGGTGGAAATCTTGTACAAATTAAATTATATTTTTTATTTTTTATATCATTTTCTATAATTTTAAAAATAAAATTTTTTTTGTAAAAATTATTATATTTATACATATTTTTTTACTCTTTTCACAAATTCAACGTAAAATTTACGTTTAAATAAATAAATTAGTTGACGTTATAATTTATTATTTACATAATATAGAAGAGTGTTTGGCTACGTAGCTCAGTTGGAATAGAGCACAGCATTCATAACGCTGAGGTCATGGGTTCAATCCCCATCGTAGCTAAAATAAAAAATAATGCGGGGGTGGCGGAATTTGGTAGACGCACCAGATTTAGGTTCTGGTTATTAATTTTAATATAATACGAGTTCAACTCTCGTCCCCCGCAAATAATAAATAAATATTTGGGGTATAGCCAAGTGGTTAAGGCACCGGTTTTTGATACCGGCATCCCTGGTTCAAATCCAGGTACCCCAGATCTGTGTGTTTTTTTTATAAAATTTAACAAAAATTAATCTTTAATTATTAATTATGCTAAATAATAAATTATATATCAAAACTTGGGGCTGTCAAATGAATGAATATGATTCTTCAAAGATAGCAGATATTATGAAATACAAGTTAAATTGTCAAATTACTAAATCTGTTAAAGATGCAAATATTTTAATATTAAATACATGTTCTGTAAGAGAAAAAGCACAAGAAAAATTATTTCATCAATTAGGAAGATGGAAAATTTTAAAAAAATATAATCCTGAAATTATTATAGGAGTTGGAGGTTGTGTTGCTTCTCAAGAAGGTAAAAAAATATTAAATAGAGCATATTATGTTGATATTATTTTTGGTCCTCAAACTTTTCATAAATTACCCCAAATGATATATAAAGTACGTAAATTTAAAAAATATTTGATTGATATTAGTTTTCCTAAAATTGAAAAATTTAAATTTTTTCCCACAACAAAAACAAAAAATGTAAGTGCTTTTGTTTCAATTATAGAAGGTTGTAGTAAATATTGTACTTATTGCATAGTACCATACACTAGAGGAAAAGAAATAAGTAGACCTTATAAAGATATAATTTTAGAAATTCAAAATTTATCGACTCAAGGGGCAAAAGAAATTCATTTATTAGGTCAAAATGTTAATGCTTATTTTTATTTTGATAAAAAAATCAATAAATATTATACTTTTTCAAAATTATTAATAAAAATTTCAAAAATAAAAAATATAAAAAGAATTAGATTTACTACTAGTCATCCTAAAAATTTTACTACTGAATTAATCGAAACATATAAAAAATTACCTAAATTAGTTAATTTTGTACATTTACCAGTACAAAGTGGTTCTGATAAAATTTTATCTTTAATGAAGAGAAGATATAATATCTCTGAATATATTCAAATTATTAATAAAATTAAAAATATTAGACCTAATATTCAAATTGGTTCTGATTTTATAGTTGGTTTTCCTGGAGAAACCAAAAAAGATTTTGAAAATACTATCTCTCTAATTTTAGATTTGGATTTAGATATGAGTTTTAGTTTTATTTATTCTCCTAGACCTGGAACTCCAGCCAGTAAAATGAAAGATAATATAAGTATTTTGGAAAAAAAAAAGAGATTATATTTATTACAATATCATATTAAAGAACAAACTAAGAAATTTAGTTTAAAAATGTTAAATACAATACAAATTATTTTAGTAGAAGGTATATCAATTCAACAAAATAAATATTTTGGAAAAACTGAAAATAATAGAATAGTTTTTTTTACTTATAAAAAAAACTATATTGGTAAACTTGTTTATATTAAAATTCTTGATACTTATATATATTCTTTATATGGAAAATTTATATCTGTTTGCAAGAACTAATTTTTATTTTAGGATTATATGGGATTAAATATTATTTTAAATTATTATAATTTTTGTAAAAATGATAATAACCTTCCTTTAAAAAATGATATTTTATTTTGGTTATATAAAATTTTTTCAAAAAAAAATATAAAAAAAATTACTCTTAATATTTCTATTGTAGAAAAAAATTCTATATTAAAAATTAATAAAAAATATTTAAAAATTTCTAAACCAACTAATGTTTTATCTTTTTTATTAGAAAAAAATTTTTTAAAAAAAACATTATTAGGTGAACTTATTTTGTGTAAAGAAATTATTGAATATGAAGCTTTTTTACAGGAAAAATTGTTAAAATCTCATTGGGCACATATTATTATACATTCATGTTTACATCTCTTAAATTTTAATCATAAAGATATTAAAGAAACGTGTATAATGCAATTAAGAGAGATAAAAATGCTGAATTTATTTGGATATAAAAATCCATACTTTTAATAAAATATATTTTATTAATATTAAATTAATAAATTTCAATAGTATATTTAGGAATTTTTTATATGAAAAAAGAGTACTTTCCTAAAGAAATAGAATTTTATGTACAAAAAGAATGGGAATCTAAAAAAACTTTTAAAGTAAACATAAATTATAATAAAAAAAAATTTTATTGTCTTTCAATGTTACCTTATCCTTCAGGTAAATTACATATGGGACATGTACGTAATTATACAATAGGAGATGTTATTGCAAGATATCAACGAATGTTAGGTAAAAATGTTTTACATCCAATTGGATGGGATGCTTTTGGTTTGCCTGCAGAGATCGCAGCTCATAATCATGGTATTGCTCCTAATATATGGACTAAAAAAAATATTAAATACATGAAAAAACAACTAAAATTATTAGGGTTTAGTTTTGATTGGGATAGAGAAATAACAACATGTGATCCTAATTATTATCGTTGGGAACAATGGTTTTTTTTAAAATTATATAATTTAGGTTTAGCATATAAAAAAAAAGATATAGTTAATTGGTGTCCTATAGATAAAACTATATTAGCTAATGAACAAGTAATTGATAAATGTTGTTGGAGATGCCATAGTCTTGTCAAAAAAAAATTAGTTGAACAATGGTTTTTAAAAATTACTAACTATGCTGAGGAACTACTTAGTGATTTAAATAAATTAAATTATTGGCCTCAAAAAGTAAAAAATATGCAAAAAAATTGGATTGGTAAAATAGAAGGAATAAACATTATTTTTCAACTTTATAACACTAATTATAAATTTAACGTATTTATTAAAAAAAAATATTTTTTTGCTCTTAAAAACATTTTTTTTATTAAAATTTTGTATAATCATCCAATATGTAAAAAATTTATAAAAAATAAAAAAATTAAAGATTTTATTAAAAGATATTCATCTTTATATCCTAATGATAAAGAAAATAAGTTTTTATTCAATCAAGTTAATTATATTAACAGTAAATTATTTGCACAAAATAATATTATTATTAAAAAAAAAATACAAATAATAATTGTAAATTATTTATCTAATTCTAATAAAATTAATGCAACTATTGGTATACCACAATGTAATAAAAAAGATTTTTCTTTTGTACAAAAATATAAAGCATTATTTTTGTCACAAAATAAAATATCTAATCTAGATAAATATACTAAAGGTAATAACAATTTACTTATTAAAAAACTAATTTTTAAAAAAAAAGCATTTTATAAAAAATATTATAATTTAAAAGATTGGAGTATTTCAAGACAAAGAATATGGGGAACACCAATTCCAATAATTATCAAAAAAAATAAAAAATTTGTACCACTACAAAAAAATGAATTGCCTTTAATTTTTCCAAAAAAAATTTTAAATGAAAATATCAAAGAAAATTACAATAAAAAAATTAAAAATAATTTAGATTGGTTTCAATATAATCGTAATGGTATAATAGGTCAATTAGAAACAGATACATTTGATACTTTTATTGAATCTTCATGGTATTATGCGAGGTATACTTCTAATAAAGAAAATAATAAAATGATAAATAAAAAATATGCTAACTATTGGTTACCAGTAGACCAATACATTGGTGGTATAGAACATGCAACCATGCATTTAATATATTTTCGTTTTTTTCATAAATTAATGCGAGATATTGGATTATTAAATACTGATGAACCAGTAAAAAAATTATTATGTCAAGGAATGGTATTAGCAAATTCTTATTATTATCTTGATAAAGAAAAAAAGTATCATTGGGTAAAAGAAAAAAATATTATTTTTGATAAAAAAAATAATATTTTTTTAGATAAAAAAGGAAGAAGATTAATTAATCATGGTATGATTAAAATGTCTAAATCTAAAAATAATGGAGTTAATCCCCAACATATTATTGAAAAATATGGAGCAGATTCTTTACGTTTGTTTATTATGTTTGCTGCTCCTCCTACTATAGATTTAGAATGGCAAGAAACTGGAATTAAAGGAATGCATAAATTTTTAAAAAAAATATGGAAATTTATTTATGAATATAAAAAATTATCTTTTAATTATGAAAAAATAAAAAAAGATAAATTGTGTTCTTTATATAATAAAGAACAACTAATAATGCAAGATTATGCAAATAAAACTATTATCAAAGTAACAAACAATTTTGAAAAAAATCAATCTTTTAATACAGTGATTTCTTCAATTATGATTTTTTTTAATAAAATTAAAAAATATAAAATACACAATAATGTTGATTATACTATAATTTTTGATAGTTTACTAATTATATTAAAAATGCTTTATCCTTTTACCCCTCATTTTTGTTTTGTATTATGGAAACATATGGGAAAAAAAAATGATATTGATCAAGCATCATGGCCTATAATTATAAAAATTAATACTAAAAAAATAAAAGATACATTTGATCTTGTAATTCAAATAGATGGTAAAAAAAAATATAATCTTTCTATACCAGAAAAAATTAAATATCAAGAAACTAATATTAAAAATTATGTATTATCGAATAATAATATATCGAAATTTTTAGTAAATATTAAAATTATAAAGATAATATATATTCCACAAAAAATACTAAATATAGTAACAAAAAAAAAATAATAATATTTAAAATATTATTAAAATTAAATATAAATCAACAATATACATTTTAATAAAAATGAATCAGATATTTTTAAAAAATTTTTATAAAAAAATATATAGTGAAAAACACCATTGTTACATCATAATGGGAGATGAATTATTTTTTATTAAAAAAAATATTAATATATTATTAAAAAAATTATTAGAATTAAGTTATATAAAAAATAATATAATTATTATAGATAATAATATTATTTGGGATAATATTTTTTCCAGATTTATAATTAGAGATTTTTTTTGTAAAAAACAGATAATACATCTAATTTTTTTAAATAAAAAAGATTTTATAAAATCAAAAAAAAACATTAATATATTAATTAAATATATAAGTATTAATAATATTCTAATTTTAGAAATTCATGACTATATTAATTTATATATTGAAAAAAATTTTAAAAACATTATAAATAATCAGTGTATAATACTTTATGAATTTAATAAATTAAATAATAGTCAACTTCTTAATTGGATCTATTTTCGGTTTAAACAATTAAATTTATTTATAGATAAAAATGTTTGTATTACATTATATAACTTGTATTCAAAAAATTTAATGATATTAAATCAAGTTATAAAAAATATTTATATACAAAAAAAAGATCTTGGTTATTTAAAAAATTTTGTTTTTAAAAAAAATAATAATTTAACTAATTCTATTTTAGAAAATCAAATAGAAAATAGTTTTAAAATAATTCAAAAAATGAAAAACAATAAAGAAAATATTTTTATTATTTTTAATAAATTACAAAAAAATATTTTTTTAATTTTAAAAATATATAGAAGTTTAAAAAAATATCCTTTAAACATAATTTTCAGAAAATTTTCAATATTACCAAAAAAACAAAATTTTTTTATAAAAATTTTAAAAAAAATTAATAATAAAAAAATATATTTAATAATTAAATTATTGTTAGAAATTGAAATAAATATTAAAAGTTTTATAATAAATAATTATGTAGAAAAATATTTCTGGATTGATTTAGAGAGATTAATTTTATTTTTTTCATAAAAAATATTAAATAATATAGGTTAAAATAATAATGTATATAAAATATAATTTTTCACAAAATTATAAAATAAAATCAAAAATCTTTTTCCAAAGAACAAAATTTTTAATTAAAACTTTCTTAATATTATTCAGTATTCTAATATTTAATTTATATTATTTACAAATTAGATCTTATAAAAAATATAAATTACAAGCCGAACAAAATTATGTTGGTTTTTTTTTTTTAAAGCCTAATAGAGGTTTAATTTATGATAGAAATGGTATAGTTTTAGCAAAAAATAAAAGTTTTTATCAAATTAAAATACAAACTAATAATATTAATGATTTTTTACAAAAAATTATTTTTTTACAAAAATTTTTAAAATTAAAGATTAATAAATCTGATATTGCAAAAGTAACAAAATCAAAAAAAGAAAAAAAATCATTAAAAAAAATAATTTTTAAAATAGACTTAAATAATCGTCAAGCATCAAAATTTTTAGTAAATAAATATTTATTTCCTGAAATACCTCTGAAAATTTATCAAAAACGTTTTTATCCACAAAAAAAATTATTTGCACATGTAGTAGGTTACATACATTCTGATGCTAATAAAAAAAAAAATATTTTTAAGAAAAAAAAAACAATAAAAAATTATACTGATAATTCTTCAGTAGGAATAAATGGTATTGAAAAATATTACCAAAAAAAAATGTATGGAACTAATGGTTATCAAAAAATCGCCATAAATAATAAAGGTTTTTATAAATATACAATATGTAAAGAAGAATCATATACAGGAAAAGATATTTTTCTAACTATTGATTATAAATTACAAAAATATATCTATTCATTAATGAAAGATAAAAAAGGAGCTGTCATTATTAGCGATACAAGAAATGGAGAAATTTTAGCTATGATATCAACTCCTAGTTTTGATCCTAATTTATTTCTTAATAATAAAAAAGAAAAAAGTTTACATTTTTTATTAAAAAATAAAATGATTGCTAATCATCCTTTAATTAATCGTGCTATTCAAGGTATTTATCCTCCAGCTTCTACTGTTAAGCCATATATGACTTTATTAGCATTAAAATTAAATTTAATAAATGAACATACAATATTATTTGATCCAGGATGGTGGAAAATTCCTAAATTTAACCAAAAATATAAAGATTGGAAAAAAAATGGTCATGGTTATTTAAATGTTAATAAAGCAATACAAGAATCATCTGATTTTTTTTTTTATAAATTAGCCTATAATATAGGTATTAATAAAATACATACATGGATGGATAAATTTGGTTATGGTAAATTAACAAATATTGATCTTTTTAACGAAAAATTAGGTAATTTACCAACAAGACAATGGAAATTGAACAGTACAGATACTCCTTGGTATATTGGAGATACTATTTCTGTTGGTATAGGGCAAAGTTATTGGAATGCTACTCCTATACAAATTCATAATGCATTAACTATTTTAGTTAATAATGGTATTAGTAAACCTCTACATCTTTATAAAAAAGAAAAATTAAATAATATTTTTAGTTATTATATACATAAGAAATATAAAAAAGTAGTAAATTTTCCCATCCAATATTGGAATATTGTTAAAAACGGTATGTTTAATGTAGTAAATAAAAAAAATGGAACTTTATATAAATATTTTCTTAATATAAAAAATTATAGTATAGCTGCAAAAACGGGAACTGCACAAGTTTTTAATTTAAATAATTTAAAAAAACATAATATTAATAAAATAAAAGAAAAATTAAGAGATCATAAGCTTATAATAGCTTTTGCTCCTTTTAAACATCCTAAAATAGCTATGACTATTATTATAGAGAATAGTAATAAAGATATATTTATTGGCAATATTGCAAGAAAAATTTTCGATTATATTTTTGAAAATAAAAAAGATTTGTTAATATAAAAAAATTTAATTACGTAATTTTATTATGAAAAAAAAAAACTTGAATAAATTTATTCATTATGTATTACATACAGATACAATATTATTGTTATTAATTATAATACTTTTAACAATTAGTTTATTTATAACATGGAGTTCAATAGGTTCTAAAAATCATATTTATTTAAAACATAAAATAATACAAATTTGTATCGGTTTTATAACTATGTTAATAGCTGCGCAAATTCCTCCACATATTTATAAAAAATATTCTTTTTTATTTTATTTTTTAACTATATGTTTATTAATTGCAGTAAAATGTTTTGGTTCTACTATAAAAGGAGCACAAAGGTGGTTACATATTAATTTTATTACATTCCAACCATCTGAAATAGCCAAAATATCAGTTCCTTTAATTGTATCTTATATTCTTGATAAACATAATTATCATATTCTTCAAAAAACATTCTTTCAAATAATAATTTTAATATTAATCCCTACTATATTAGTAGCTAAACAACCTGATTTAGGTACTGCTATATTAATTAGTTTATCCGGGGCTATTATATTATTTTTAGCTGGATTATCTTGGAAAAGAATTTTAAACAGTATTATTTTATTTATAATATTTCTTCCCTTTGCATGGATCTTTTTACTACATGATTATCAAAGAGAGAGAATGTTAATGTTATTACAAATGAATTATGATTTATTAGGAAAAGGATACCATATTTTTCAATCTAAAATAGCAATTAGTTCTGGAGGATTATTTGGAAAAGGATGGAAAATGGGAACACAAGCACAATTAAATTTTTTACCAGAAAAACATACTGATTTTATATTTTCTGTATTTGCAGAAGAATTTGGTTTTATAGGAGTATTATTATTAATTTTTTTATATTTATTAATAATAGTAAGAATTTTATTCTTATCATTAAAGTGTCGTGATATTTATAATCAATTAATTATTAATGGAATAATATTAATATTTTTTTTATGTATATTTGTTAATATAAGTATGGTAAGTGGTTTATTACCTGTTGTAGGTATACCATTACCTATATTAAGTTATGGGGGGACATCTCTTGTAGTTATTATGGCTAGTTTTGGAATTATAATGTCTATGTATACACATAATAGTATTATAACTTAATATTTTAAAAAAAAATTATTTTATGACTTATAATATGTTTAATAGGATTATTACTATGCAAAAAATATTTAATTTTAGTCCTGGACCAGCTTTATTACCTTATGAAGTTTTAAAAAAAGCACAAAATGAATTAATAAATTGGAATAATTTAAATGTTTCTGTTATGGAAATTAGTCATCGTACTCATGATTTCATGAATTTAATTAAAAATATAAAAAAAGATTTAAGAGAACTGATTGATATCCCATCAGAATATGAAATATTATTTTGTCAAGGAGGTGCTAGAACACAATTTTCAGCTATACCAATGAATTTATTATATTATGATGAAACAGCTGATTATGCAAATATTGGACATTGGTCAAATGAAGCAATAAAAGAAGCTACAAAATATTGTAAACCACATATTATTAATCCATTAAAAAAAAAAAATGGATTATATTATATCGAAAAAATGAAATACTGGAGTTTAAATAATAATTCAAAATATATACATTATTGTCCTAATGAAACAATAGAAGGTATTGCAATTAATGAAGAACCTAAATTTGAAAATAAAACTGTTATAGCAGATTTATCATCTATTATTCTTGCTCAAGAAATTAATATTAAAAATTATGGTATGATTTATGCAAGTGCACAAAAAAATATTGGTCCTGCTGGTTTAACTATTATAATTATAAAAAAAAAATTAATTTTGAATAACAAAAAAAGAAAAGAATTACCTTCAGTATTAGATTATAAAATTATGTCTCAACATAATTCAATGTTTAACACACCTGCTACTTTTTCTTTATATTTATCAGGATTAGTTTTAAAATGGTTAAAAAAAAAAGGAGGAATAAAATTTATTAGTAAAATAAATAAAAAAAAAGCAAAACTACTTTATTCTACTATAGATAGAAGTAAATTTTATATAAATAAAATTAAATATCGTAATAGATCAATAACAAATGTTGTTTTTCATTTACAAGATCCAGAAAAAGAAAATTTATTCTTAAAAAAATCACAAGAAAATGGATTATTTTATCTTAAAGGACATAAAAAAATAGGAGGTATAAGAGCTTCAATATATAATGCTATGCCTATAGAAGGAATTAAAAAATTAATAAATTTTATGAATGATTTTGAAACAAAATATATATAAATGATATGATTATTTTAAAATTTAATTAGATTATTAACAATATGAAAAATATTTTAACACTTCAACCTATTAATAAAGTTCAAGGTTCTATATTTTTACCTGGTTCTAAAAGTATTTCTAATAGAGTATTATTACTATCAGCCCTAGCTAAGGGTACTACTAAATTAATTAATTTACTTAATAGTGATGATATTAATCATATGTTAAATGCATTAAAAAATTTAGGTATTAACTTTTTTTTATCTACTAATAAAAAAGAATGTTTAATTATGGGAAATAATGGAATTTTTAAACCTCAAAAAAATCTAAAATTATTTCTTGGAAATGCAGGAACTGTAATTAGACCATTAACAGCTTTATTATCATTAAATAATAAATGTGATGTTATTTTAACAGGTGAACCAAGAATGAAAGAAAGACCTATAAAACATCTTGTAGATTCTTTAATAAAAGGTGGAGCTGTTATTGAATATTTAGAAAAAAAAAATTTTCCTCCAATACATATAAAAGGTGGATTTAAAGGTAATAAAGTTATTAAAATAAATGGTTCTATTTCTAGTCAATTTTTAACATCATTACTAATTATTAGTCCCTTAATAAAAGGAGATACAATAATTAATATATATAATAATTTAGTATCTAAACCATATATTGATATAACTATTAAATTAATGAAAATTTTTGGTATACATGTAAAAAATAATAATTATAAACAATTTAAAATTTATGGACAACAAAATTATATTTCTCCTGGAGAATATATTATAGAAGGTGATGCTTCTTCTGCTTCATATTTTTTATCTGCTGCAGCTATTAAAGGAGGAACAGTAAGATTAGAAAATCTAAATAAAAACAGTATTCAAGGAGATATTAGATATATTAATATTTTAAAAAAAATGGGAGCAATAATAAATTATGGAAAAAATTATATTAGTTGTACAAAAAATACTCTAAAGTCCATAAATATGGATTTAAATGATATTCCAGATGTAGCTATGACTCTAGCTGTTACTAGTTTATTTGCCAAAGGAACTACTACTATAAAAAACATATATAATTGGAAAGTTAAAGAAACGGATCGTTTACAAGCAATGTCTACTGAATTAAAAAAAACTGGTGCAAAAATTATTACAGGTAATGACTATATTACTATTTTTCCTCCTAAATATATTAATAAAGTTATAATTGAAACATATAATGACCATCGTATTGCTATGTGTTTTGCACTATTATCATTATCTAATAATTCAGTAAAAATTATTAATCCTGGTTGTACTAGTAAAACATATCCAAATTTTTTTAAAGAATTTAAAAAAATAAGTTTTTATAATTAAATTATAAATATGTAATTAAATAATTAAAATTTATAAATTTAATAATTTAAAAAAAGTATATGTATATAAAGATATACAGTTGCAGAAAAAAATTTTTAATGTTAACTTTATATATATAAATACTATTTATATAAAATTTATAGTATTAAATTATATTTAATTATCTCTCATAAAAGGAACATATGAGTTTTTTAAAAAATAAGACTTAATATGATTTAAGTGGATATTTATTATAAAACATTTAAAAGTTACTAATATGAATGAGTGTTTTGCAGAGTTATTTGAGAAATCATTAAAAAATAAAATTATTAATTTAGGATCAATAATTTCTGGAACTATTGTTTCTATTGAAAAAGATATTGTTTTAGTAGATGCTGGATTAAAATCAGAATCTTGTATTCCTATTTCACAATTTAAAAACTCCCAAGGAGAGTTAGAAGTAAAAGTAGGAGATATTGTAGATGTATCACTAGATTTAATAGAAGATGGTTTTGGTGAAACTATTTTATCTAGAGAGAAAGCTAAAAGACATGAATCTTGGTTAATTTTAGAAAAAGCTAATATAGATAATAGTAACATAAAAGGGATAATTACTGGTAAGGTAAAAGGAGGTTTCACTGTTGAACTTAACAGCATCAGGGCTTTTTTACCTGGTTCTTTAGTAGATATTAGACCAATTAGAGATACTTCTCATTTAGAAGGTAAAGAATTAGATTTTAAAGTTATTAAATTAGATCAAAAAAGAAATAATGTAGTTGTCTCTAGAAAAGCAGTAATAGAATTAGAAAATAGTGCAGAAAGAAATCATTTATTAAATACTATATATGAAGGTATGGAAATTAAAGGTTTAGTAAAAAATCTTACTGATTATGGAGCATTTGTTGATTTAGGAGGAATTGATGGATTATTACATATTACAGATATGGCATGGAAAAGAGTAAAACATCCAAGTGAAATTGTTAATATTGGTGATGAAATTAAAATTAAAATATTAAAATTTGACAAAGATAAAACTCGTGTTTCGTTAGGATTAAAACAATTAGGAGAAGATCCATGGAAGTCTATTTCTAAACGTTATCCTGAGAATAGTAAATTATTAGGACGTGTTACAAATTTAACAGATTATGGCTGTTTTGTAGAAATTGAAGAAGGAGTAGAAGGATTAGTTCATATATCAGAAATGGATTGGACAAATAAAAATATACATCCTACTAAAATAGTAAATGTTAATGATAAAATTGAAGTTATGGTATTAGATATTGATGAAGAAAGAAGAAGAATTTCTTTAGGAATTAAACAATGTACAAATAATCCTTGGTTAGAATTTTCTAAAAATTATCAAAAAGGAGATCATGTAAAAGGAAAAATAAAGTCAATAACAGATTTTGGTATTTTTATTGGATTAAATGGTGGTATAGATGGATTAGTTCATTTATCCGATTTATCATGGATAAATAATGGTGAAGATGAAGTTCATAAATATAAAAAAGGTAATAGTATTACAACTATAGTTTTACAAGTAGATTCAGAAAGAGAAAGAATTTCTTTAGGAATTAAACAATTACAGGAAGATCCTTTAAATAAATATTTAATAGAACAAAAAAAAAATAAAACAGTAAAAGGAATTATATCTAACATAGATAATAAAAATATTAAATTAAAATTTAATGATGAAATATTAGGTAATGTTAAATTATCTGAATATAAAAATAGTAAAATTGAAAATATTATAAAATATTTTAAAGTAGGTCAAAATATAGAAGGAAAAATAAATAACGTTGATCGTAAAACTAGAATTGTTAATATAATTATTGATTTAAAAAATATAGAAAGTAAAATTTTTAAAAAAAATAAAAAAAATAATTTTTCTAATATAATGACAGAAGCTTTTAAAGCTGCTAAAAAATATGAGTAATTAATATTATTAATTTTAATTAATATATTAAGAATAATTTTAAAAAAAATTAAAGTAAGTAAATTAATTGTAATAATTATGAATTATTTAGTTATCCCAGTTACAAATTTTAATCAAAATTGTTATATAATATGGTGTAAAAAAACATTAAGCGCAGCTCTTATTGACCCAGGAGGAGAATATTTAAAAATTTTAAAAATTTTGAATAAATATAAACTAAATATAGTTAAAATTTTAATAACTCATTGTCATTTAGATCATATTGGGGCGGCTTATGTTTTATCAGAAATTTTAAATATACCTATATTAGGCCCACATAAAAAAGATATTTTTTGGATAAAAAATCTAAAATTACAGAATAAACTTTTTCAACTTCCATCTTGTATTTTTAAAAAAAATATATGGCTAAAAAATTATCAAAAAATTTATATAGGAAAAATCATTTTCCAAACATATCATTGTCCAGGGCATACCCCAGGACATGTTATTTTTTTCAATAAATTAAATAATATTTTAGTATCAGGAGATACTATTTTAAAAAATAGTATAGGTCGAACAGATTTACCAAAAAGTAATTTTAATATTTTAATTAATTCTATAAAACAAAAAATCCTATCATTAGGAATGGATACATTAATCCTTCCAGGACATGGAGAAAAAACATATATTTATTATGAATTAATGAATAATCCTTGGTTAAAAAATTATAAAACTAACTACTTCTAAAATTTATTTTTTAATAAAATTATTAAATTTAAGAAATAGCTAGTAATTAATAAATATTTTATTTTATCATTTTTTAAAAATGATAAATTAAACCAACACCAAAAAGATTATTTGTAAAAATATGATTTGATTTTATATATCTATTATTTTTATTTAATAAATTAATACGGTAATCAAAATAAGCGGATAAATTTTTATTAAATTTATAAATTGTATTAATTGTTACATATTTTAGAAAATTTATATTTCCTCCATCATAATGATATCCAGCAGGAATATTACTTCCTTCTGACTGAATATATGAAATAGTAGCTTTTAAATTATTATTAAATTTATATTGTCCAATAATTTCTAAATTTGTCATTTTGTTAGCAAAATAATAATTATTTCTATCTAAATATGTTAATGAATTTTTTGCTTTACTAAAAACAGTAGCTAAATAAATATTATTTTTTTCATATTTAGCACCAATTGAAAAAGCACTTATATCATCATTTTTATTATTATTTTTTATGAAAAAAATTTTTTTTAATTCATCATTTTTATCAATTATTTTGGAAGAGTTAAAATAAGATCCAGTAATACTAACTCCAGAATCTCCTATTTTATATTTAAATGATGCTCCCCATCCTTTCTTATTTTTTTCCTTCTCTATAAAAATATTACGGTTTTTATTATCATTTTCATTATGAAAAACATCATTTTCAGTATACAATAAAGGACTTTTATATTGTAAAGCAATATCTAATCCTTTAATTAGACCAAAAAAATTTTTATTTCTATATGTTAGAAGATTATTTGCTCTTCCAAACATAAACTTATCATTGTAATTATACATTAAGTCACTTATAAAAAAAGATTCTTTTTTAATTAAAGAAGTTGTATCATACAAAATTCCATAATTCCTTCCAAAATCAATAGAACTATTTCCATTATTAAAGTTAAAACCTATAAATCCTAACCGTATTGAGGGAAAAATGTTTTTATCCATTTCAGTTTGATTTATTGGTAAGCTATATTCAAATTGTGCATAACCATCAATATTATTAAAAATATTTGTGTTACTTTTAAAACCCAGAATCATATTTGAGATAATATTTTCATATTTTTTTGGTATATCTTCTCTATCTTTATTAGAAGAAGCTTTTTTAATATCTAAAAATCCATATAAATCTATTTTTTGTCCATTTTTATTATAAATTTCACTTGCATTAACAGTAGTAATACTACTAATTGTTAATAAAAAAGATATTAAAATTTTTAATATATTACATTTCATCATTTTTATCCTTATTAATAATAAAAATTTTTATAAATTTTTTAAAATTTTGCATTATAAGGAGTTCTTGGAAAAGGTATTATATCTCTAATATTATATATTCCAGTAATATACGATATCAGTCTTTCAAAACCTAAACCAAATCCAGAATGAGGTATAGTGCCATATTTTCTTAAATCACGATACCACCAATAATTATTTTTATTAAGTTTTAATTCTTCTAATCTTTCATCTAGAATATTTATTCTACTTTCACGTTGAGAACCTCCTATAATTTCTCCAATATCAGGAAATAAAACATCTATAGATGCTACAGTTTTTTTATCATTATTTAAATACATATAAAATGCTTTAATATTTTTAGGATAATTATATATTATTACTATATTCTTAAAATATTTATTTGTTAAATATTTTTCATGTTCTATTAAAAGATCTTCCCCCCAGGTAATTAAATGAGAAAAATTTTCTTTACATTTTGTAAGTATATTTATTACTTCATTATATTCAATAATATTAAATTTATTTAATAATATTTTATTTATTTTATTAAATAAATTATTATCTTCTCGTTGAGATAAAAAAGAAATTTCACTTTCATGAAAATTTAAAAAGTATTTAAAAATACTTTTTAACATTTTTTCTATAAAATTAATAATATATTCTAAATTAGAAAATGCTATTTCTATTTCTAGCATCCAAAATTCGGCTAAATGACGTTTAGTATTTGAATTTTCAGCTCTAAAAGTAGGACCAAATGTATAAACTTTAGACATAGAACAAGCATATGTTTCTAAATTTAATTGTCCTGAAACAGTTAAAAATGCTTCTTTCCCAAAAAAATCTTTTTTAAAAATATTTTTATTTTTTTTATATTTAATATTAGATAAGTCTAGAGTAGATACTCTAAACATTTTTCCCGAACCTTCAGTATCTAATGTGGTAATTAAAGGAGTATTTACCCAAAAAAAATTTTTTTTATTTAAAAAATTATGTATATACAAAGCTATGTTATGTTTTATTCTTGTAATACAACTGATTATTTTTGTTCTAGATCTTAGATGAGATACTTCTCTTAAATATTTTAAACTATGTTTTTTAGGAGAAATAGGATATTTTCCAGGATTATAAACCCAACCTATAACTTTTATTTTTAATGCATGTATTTCATATTTTTGTAAATTTTTAGGAGAATATTTCAATATTCCTTTTACTGTTAAAGAACATCCACTAGTAATATTTAAAATTTCTTTTTTATAATTATTTAATTTATTATTTGCAATAATTTGTATATCATTAATACATGAACCATCATATAAATTAATAAAAGAAATACCTAATTTAGAATGTCTTTTATTACGAACCCAACCACCTATAAATACTTTACTATTAATTTTTATTTTTTCAGTCATTAATTGAGATATATTAGAAGTTAAATACATTATTGTTTTCTCTTGAATAAAATTTTAAATTTAAAAATTAATATTATTATTCACTATTAAATAAATTTAAATCTATAAAAATTAAAATTTAAAATATTTATATTTAATTTAAATTAAAAATATTAAAAGCATTTTTTTCTGTTTGAATATCTAAAATTGAATATGTTTCTTCTCTTAAAGATACAATTTTTTTTAAAAGATTAGGTAATAATGAAGGTTCATTTCTCCCTTTAAATTTTTTATATATTTTAAAATACATTTCTTTAAATAATAAAAATGGAGAATCAGTTCCAATTAATAATTTTTCTTTAGGAATTAATTCAACATCATTTATAGATCCTATTCTATATTTTTTATTAAAAAATAATTCACTTAAACCTATTGACATATTCATATCTAAACATTTTTCTAATTCATATTTATTACCAGAAAAACAATGTATTATAATTTTAGAAATTTTATAATTCCAAAATTTTAATATTTTAAAAAAAAAACTAAAAGCATTACGACAATGTAAATATATAGGTACAGAATAAGATGCAGCTAATTCAAGTTGTGTATTAAAAGCTAATAATTGTTTTTTTTGAGATGAAAAATTTCTATAAAAATCTAATCCACATTCTCCTATTGCTACAATATTTTTATATTTTAATAATTTTTCTATTTTGTTAATAGAATTATTTTCCCATAAATTAGCATAATGAGGATGAATTCCTACTGTAGACCAACAATAATTTTTATATTTTTTAGTTATATTATAAGCATTTAAGCTATCTTTTAGATTACAACTAATAATTAACATTCCATTAACTTTATTTTTAATAGCTCTATTTATAACAGTACTTATATCTTTTTTAAATTGTTTATTTGTTAAATTAACACTTATATCGAACATAAGTATACTCTTTATATATTTTTTTTAAAACTATTTTATTTTTTTTCTATAAAATTTTTATTAATTTTATTTATTACTTTAATACCTAAATTACGAAAATTTTCTGCTTGAGAAATTATATTACCTTTACCTTTAAATAATTTTTTAATCACTAAATTATAATTTAATTGTAGTTTATTAATATTTTTTTCCAAAAGATGTATGTCATCTACAAACAATCTGATTTTATCATATAATTTTGTAGCTTTACTTGCAATAATTAAAGAATTTTTATTTTGTTTATCAAAACGCCATAAATTTTCTATTGTCCTTAAAGAAATCATTAAAGTTGTAGGACTAACTAACATAATATTTAATTTTAAAGCTTCATATAATAAATTAGGCTTAAAATTAATTGCTAAAGAAAATGCAGATTCTATGGGAATAAACATTATAATATAATCTAATAATTTTAGTTTTAATAGACATTGATATTCTTTATTACTTAATAAATGTAAGTGCGTACGAATAGCTAATATATGTTCATTTAATGCTTTTTTTTTTTTGTTTTTATCGTTAGTATTAAAATAACGTTCATATGCTATTAAAGTCATTTTTGAATCTATGATTACTTTTTTATCATATGGTAAATTTATAATTACATCCGGTTGTATTATTTTTTCATTTTCTAATTTAATTTTTTTTTGTGTTTCATATTCATATCCTTTTCTTAAACCAGAAGATTCTAAAATTTTATTTAATATTAATTCTCCCCAAATACCTTGAATTTTATTATTACCTTTTAAAGCATTAGTAAGATTAATAGCTTCTTGAGATATATGTATATTTAATTTTTTTAAATTTTTAATTTCATTAGTTAATATATTTCTTTCTAATGATTCTTGATTTAAATTTTTTTGTAACTGTTCTTTTAAAGATTCTAACTGTATATTTAAAGGATGAATAATATTTTTAATATTTTGAGTACTATATTCGTTTATTTTTTTTTCACTATTTTTAAAAATTTTATTAGCTAAATTTTGAAATTCTATATTTAGAAAATGATTATTATTAATTAATAATTTTTCTTTTTTATCAAAAAAAATAATAGTATCATTGAGTTTTGTTTGAAGTTCTTTAATTTTTATTTTTAAATTTAAAATAGTTTCAAATTGATTAGATATAATCTTATTTAAATTTTTATTTTTTATTTTTATTTTTTGTAAAAATTCAATTTTTTCTGTTTTTTTAATCAATTTAATCTCTAATTCTCTATTTTCTTTTATTTTTTTTATCAAGTAATTTTTAGAAATTTTTTTTTGTTTTTTAAAACAAAAAAATATAATAATAATTAATATAAATTGTATAAAAAAATAAATAAAATTTTTATCAAAAAACATTAAATTTATAACCTAAATATAAAAATATCATTATTATTTTTTTTTTTAAAAAAATAAAGTTTATTTATTAAAATAAATATTATATTATTATTGACATTTATTGATAAATATGAATTAATTAAAGTCTATTTATGATAGTAAATAGGCTTGTAGCTCAGAGGTTAGAGCACACCCCTGATAAGGGTGAGGTCGGTGGTTCAAATCCACTCAAGCCTATAAAATTTAATGGGGCTATAGCTCAGTTTGGTAGAGCATCTGCTTTGCACGCAGAGGGTCAGCGGTTCGACCCCGCTTAGCTCCAACATTATTATTTTAATAAAACTAAAAATTATTATTTTTAAATAAAAAATTTATCATTTCCTGTTCTAAAAAGGAAATATCTTTTTCTTTTGTCATATTTAATTTTTTTTCATTAATTAATTTAGTTTGATATATTAACCATTGCATCCACGCTTTTTTAGAAATATGATTATAAATTATTTCTCCTATATTACCGGGATATACTTTATAATTTAATTTTTGCATTTTACATTGAAAATATACACAAAAAATTTTTTTTGACATAAATTTTCTTTTATATTTTTTTATTAAAATAATATAATATATAATCTATTTTTTTCAACATTGTCTATTTATTTTAAAGCATGAATAATATAAAAAGTTTTGTTTGTCGTTATAGAAAATTAAAAAAATTAAAACAAATAATTTTTAATAAATATTTTAATTTTTTTAATATTTCTTATAAAGAAAAAAAAATAAATTTTATAAATATTTTTAATAATAAATTACCAATTATAATTGATATTGGTTTTGGTAGAGGTAATAATATAATTAATTTTGCTATGAATAATACTAATTATAATTTTATTGGAATAGAAGTTTATATACCAGGAATTATAAATTGTTTACAAAAAATAAAAAAAAATAAGATTAAGAATCTAAAATTAATTTATTATGATGCTTTTTATGTATTAAAAAATATGTTTCCAAATTACTCAATTGAATTAATTCAATTATATTTTCCTGATCCTTGGCCAAAAAAAAAACATAAAAAAAGAAGATTATTAAAAATAGATTTTTTAAAAATTATTTTTTTTAAACTAAAAAATAATGGATTGTTGTATATAATAACTGATTGTTTAGATTATAAAAATAGTATTATATCAAACATAAAAAATATTAATAATATTAATAATAAATTTATTATTTTAAAATCTAATCAATATCAAAATATTTATAAAAACTTTAACTTAAATTTATTAAAAACTAGATTTTTAAATCAAGCAAAAAAAAAGAAAAGAAATATTTATTGTATAGAATATAAAAAAATTTTACTTATTAAATAAAAATTTCTAATAGATCATTTAAATATAAATGTCCTTTATTAGTTATAAACCAATAATTATTATTTTCTTTTAAATAATTTAATTTTAATGCTTTTTTTATTAAAGGTAAAATTTTTGTGATTTTTATTCCAGTAATTTTAAAAAATTCTTTTTTATTAATTTTTTTATATAATCTAAAACGATTTAAGAAAAATTCGAATATTATTTCTTTATCTAAAATTTTTTTTGTAGAATAAAAATAGTAACCGTTTATATATTGTTTTATATTCTTATTTTTAATAATTCTAATAATTTTTTTATTTAATAGAGTAATTTTACTATGAGAATTACAACCAATACCCAAATAATTACCAAAATACCAATAATTTAAATTATGTTTACACACAAATTCTTCTTTTCTTACAAAAGAAGAAATTTCATATTGAAAATATTTATGCTTAAAAAGCATTTTTTTACCCTGTAAAAACATTTTCCATAATAAATCATCATTTAATAAATTTTTAGGTTTAATTTTTTCAAATATTGTATTTTTTTCAATAGTTAATTGATACCATGAAATATGACTAGGCTGAAATAAAATTGCTTTGTATAAATCATCATAAGAATTTTTTAATGATTGACCTGGTATACCATAAATGATATCTAAATTAAAGTTTGATATATTATTTTGAATTAAAATATTAATAGCATTAATAGCTTCTTCAGAATTATGTATTCTTCCTAAAATTTTTAAACTTTTATTATTAAAACTTTGAATACCAATAGAAAAACGATTAATACCACTATCAATATAACTTCTAATTTTTTTTTCAGAAATAGAAGATGGATTTATTTCAATTGTAATTTCTGCTGTTTTTAAAACATTCACATTTTTTTTTATTTTATTTAAGAGTAATGAAATTAGTTTTTTATTTAATAAACTTGGTGTGCCTCCTCCTAAAAAAATACTTTTAATATAAATTGTTCTTTTAATTAAAAATAAGGTTTTTTTTAAATCTAGTAATAAACTATTTATATATTGTTCTTGTACTTGTTTATTTTTTTTTATAAAAATAGTTGAGTAAAAATCACAATAAGGACATTTTTTTAAACACCAAGGAATATGAATATATAAACTGTAATATTTATTAAAATTTATCATATTTTTTTTATATTAAAAACCAAAATTGTGGAAATAAATCTATTAATAAATTACTTAAAAAGTATAAAATTATATTAGTGATTAATAGAATTATATTAATATTATAAGTATTAAAAAAATTATTTTTTTTAAAATTATATATTTGATTTATAAATATTTCTAAAAGATCGATTAAATCATTATTTTTAAAATTAAAAATGTTAGAAATTAAATATATAGTAATTAACCAAAAAAATAAATATCCTAAAAATTTTAATAAAGTTAAAATACTAACAAAAAGATAAGCATTTAATTTATAAAAAAATAAATTTTTATCTTGTATTAAAATTAATATTGGATATTTTAAAAATAATAGTAATATAATTATTACTAATATTAGTAATAATTCATTTTTTTTTTTTTTTAAAAAAAAAATTTTAAAATATTTTAAAATAAAGTTTGTTAATAACATAATATATCTTACAAAAGAATTATAATAATCATTAATTGAAAAATATATCCATAATCTTAATAAAAAAATAAAAAGAATAATTTCTATTAGATGTTTATAAAAACATATTATTGTTATCATAATATAATAACCTCAAATTATATAAAATATTTTTTATAAAAAAAATTAATTATTTTCAAACCAACTTTGTAAAATAATACATGCTGATAATGAATTAATATCATCTGTTTTTAATTTTTTCCAACCTCCTTTTGAAAACAAAATATATTTAGCTTCAACTGTACTTAATCTTTCATCATGAAAAATTATTTCTATATTAAATTTTTTTTTTATATTAAAAGCAAAATTTTTAGCTAAAACAGTAGTATATTGTTGGCTTCCATCCATTTTTAATGGTAATCCAACTATAATTTTTTTAGGTTTCCACTGATTAATTAAATCATCAAATTTCATCCAATCAATATTTCCTATTTTTTTATTTTTTATAACTTTTAATTTATGTGCTATACGAATTAAACTATGTCCTACTGCAACTCCTATATTTCTAACACCATAATCAAAGGCTAATAATGTTATGTTATTATTATGTTGTTCATTCATTTTAAGTAATAAGTCTTTATATTAAAAGATAATAATTTTCATTATACTTAATAAGTAATATTATATAATTTTTTATATTTTATAAATGAAATATATTGCTTTAATGATACTTTATAAGTCATAATAATATGATTTTTATTTTTTATAAAATCAAATAGGTCTCTCAATATATATTTTATAGAGAGTTATTTTTATTTTTAAACAAGAGGCTCTGGTCTAATGCAGAACCAAAGAATCCGTATTCGTCTAAAAGCTTTTGATCATCGTTTAATTGATCAATCAACAGCCGAAATTGTTGAAACAGCTAAACGTACTGGTGCTCAAGTTCGTGGTCCAATACCTTTGCCTACTCGCAAAGAAAAATTTACAATATTAATATCACCTCATGTTGATAAAGATGCAAGAGATCAATATGAAATCAGAACTCATAAACGTTTAGTTGATATTATAGAACCAACAGAAAAAACTGTAGATGCATTAATGAGATTAGATTTAGCTGCAGGTGTTGATGTACAAATAAGTTTAGGTTAATAAAATCTATTATAATTTTTTTAACATATAAATAGAGTATATATACAATATGATTGGATTAATAGGGAAAAAAATGGGTATGACTCGAATTTTTACTAAAGAAGGTTTATCCATTCCAATAACTGTTATACATTTTGATACAATTCGTATTACTCAAATTAAGACAATTTTAAATGATGGATATAATGCAATTCAAATGACTACAGGATTTAAAAAAACAAGTCGTATTAATAAAGCTGAAATGGGACATTTTTTAAAAGCACAAACAGAAGCAGGATATATTTTATGGGAATATCGTCTTAAAAAAAATAATCTTGAAAAATTTTATGTAGGACAAAAAATTAATATTGATATTTTTAAACAAATAATAAAAGTAGATATTACTGGAATATCTAAAGGAAAAGGATTTTCAGGAACTGTAAAAAGATGGAATTTTAAAACTCAAGATGCAAGTCATGGAAATTCTCTCTCACATAGAGTTCCTGGATCTATTGGACAAAATCAAACTCCTGGAAGGGTATTTAAAGGTAAAAAAATGGCTGGACAATTAGGTAATAAAAAAATTACTATTCAAAATTTACATATAATAAAATTAAACACTATAAAAAATTTATTACTTATAAAAGGAGCTGTTCCTGGATATACTGGGAGTAATGTTATTGTTAAACCAGCAGTAAAAAATTTAATTTAATAAAATTATTACATTAATTAATTAGGCATTTATAATGGAAATTATAACAGAAGATACTAAAGATATAGTTATAGTTTCAGATAATATTTTTAATAGGAATTATAACAAATCATTAATACATCAATTAGTAGAATCATATAGAACAATAGGCAGACAGGGTACTAAAGCACAAAAAACAAGAGGAGAAGTAAAAGGATCAAGTAGAAAACCCTGGAAACAAAAAGGTACAGGTAAAGCTAGAGCAGGATCTTTTAAAAGCCCAATTTGGCGTTCTGGAGGTGTTACTTTTGCAACAAAAAATAAAATATACAATAAAAAAATTAATAAAAAAATGTTTCGTAACGCATTAAAAAGCATTTTGTCAAAATTAATTAAAGAAAAAAGATTAATTTTAGTAAAAAATTTTACTATTAATCAACCAAAAACTAAAATATTAATTGAAAAATTAAAAAAATATTTATCTCATAAAATAATGATTATTACAACATTTATTGATCAAAATTTATTTTTGGCATCAAGGAATTTATATAATATCAAAATTAAAAATTCTATCAATATAAATCCTATTTATTTAATAAATGCTAATAAGATTATTATAACCGTTAATGCTATTAAACATATAGAAGAGATATTAAAATGATTTTTAAAGATCATGATTTTAAAATCATAAAAGGAACACATATTTCTGAAAAATCTTCTTTTGTTACAGAAAAAACAAATACTTTAATTATAAAAGTTTTAAAAAAAGCAACAAAAATAGATATTAAAAAAGCAATAAAAAAAATTTTTAATATAAAAGTTAAACATGTTAATACTTTAATTGTTAAAGGTAAAAAAAAGAAAAACAAAAGATATAATTATAAACGTAGTAATTGGAAAAAAGCATATATAATTTTAGAAAAAAATCAAAAAATTGATTTTAATATCAACAAAAATTTATAAGGATTAAATTTATAAAACATGATAGTAAAAAAATATAATCCGACATCTCCTGGTAGACGTCACATGATTAAGGTTATTAATCGTCATTTATATAAAGGAAGACCTTTTTCTTCTAAAGTCGAAAAAAAAAATAAAACAGGAGGAAGAAATAATAATGGTCGTATTACAACTCGTCATATTGGAGGAGGTCATAAAAAATTATATCGTATTGTAGATTTTAAAAGAAATAAAGATAATATTCCTGCTATAGTAGAACGTATTGAATATGATCCAAATCGTTCAGCTCATATTGCATTAATTAAATATAAAGATGGAGAAAAAAAATATATTTTATCTCCTAAAAATCTTAAAGTTGGTGATATTGTAGAATCAGGAATAAATGTTAATATTAGAATCGGCAATACATTACCTTTAAACAATATTCCTGTTGGAACTATTTTACATAATGTTGAAATGAAACCAGGAAAAGGTGGACAAATAGCAAGAGCAGCAGGAACATATGTGCAATTAATTGCAAAAGAAGGAACTTACATAACTTTAAGATTAAAATCAGGAGAAATTCGTAAAATTTTATCTAATTGTAGAGCTACATTAGGAGAAATAGGGAATAATGAACATATGTTAAAAACTTTTGGTAAGGCAGGAGCAAAAAGATGGAAAGGAATTAGGCCTACAGTTAGAGGAACAGCTATGAATCCTATAGATCATCCTCATGGTGGAGGAGAAGGTAAAAATTTTGGGAAACATCCCGTAACCCCATGGGGAATACAGACTAAAGGAAAAAAAACAAGAAAAAATAAAAGAACAGATAAATATATTATTAAAAATCGTAACAAATAATTTTAATAAAAGGGAATAAAAAATATGCCACGTTCTTTAAAAAAAGGTCCTTTTATTGATCAACATTTATTAAAAAAAGTTGAAAAATCAATAAAAAATAAAGATAAAAAACCATTACGGACATGGTCCAGGCGTTCAACTATTTTTCCTAATATGATTGGATTAACCATTGCTGTACATAATGGTAGACAACATGTTCCAATATATATTTTAGATGAAATGGTTGGTCATAAGTTAGGTGAATTTGCACCAACACGTACATATAGAGGACATACAGCTGATAAAAAAATTAAAAAAACTTTAAAAAAATAAATATATATATGAAATATATTTTACTTAAGGTAAAAAATGGAAATTCTTGCAAAATATAAATATGCTCCTTCTTCTGCACAAAAATTAAGATTGGTAGCTAATATTATTAGAGGTAATAATATCTCTAAAGCTTTAGATATATTAAATTTTTCTAATAAAAAATCAGCTTTTTTAATTAAAAAAGTATTAAATTCAGCTATAGCTAATGCTGAACATAATTATGGATTAGATATTGATAGTTTATTTATATTTAAAATCTTTATAGATTTAGGTACAAATATAAAACGTATTATGCCTCGTGCTAAAGGTCGTTCAGACCGAATTTTAAAATATACAAGTCATATTACTATTGTGTTATCAGATAAAATAATTGGGGAAAAAAATTAATGGGGCAAAAAACACATCCTAATGGATTAAGATTAGGAATTACAAAAATATGGAATTCTATATGGTTTGCAAATACAAAAAATTATGCAAATTATTTATACAGTGATTTACAAGTCAGAGAATTTTTAAATAAAAAATTAATAAAGGCTTCTGTATCTAAAATTATTATAGAAAGACCATCAAAAAGTATTAGGGTTAATATACATACTGCACGTCCTGGTATTGTAATTGGTAAAAAAGGAGAAGATGTAGAAAAACTTAGAAAAATAATTTCTAAAATTACAGGAGTCCCTGCTCAAGTAAATATAACAGAAGTTAGAAAACCAGAATTAGAAGCAAAATTAGTAGCTGATATAATTTCAGCACAATTAGAAAAAAGAATAATGTTTAGAAGAGCCATGAAAAGAGCTGTACAAAATGCTATGAGATTAGGTGCTAAAGGAGTAAAAGTAGAAGTAAGTGGACGCTTAGGTGGTGCAGAAATTGCACGTACAGAATGGTATAGAGAAGGCAGAGTGCCATTACATACTTTAAGAGCAGATATTGATTTTAGCTTATCAGAAGCAAATACTACTTATGGAATAATAGGAGTAAAAGTATGGATTTTTAAAGGAGAGATATTAAAAAATACTTTTAAAAAAAAATTAATTTTTACAAAATCTATTACACATCATCCACAACCTTATAGGTTACAACGTAATAAAGGACGTAAATAAAAAAGAGGATTTAAAATAATGTTACAACCAAAACGTACAAAATTTAGAAAAATGCATAAAGGTAGAAATCGTGGTGTCATCATAGGAATGAATATTAATTTTGGAAGTTATGGTATTAAGGCAATAAATAGAGGAAGAATTACATCTAAACAAATAGAATCTGCAAGAAGAGCGATTAGTCATTCAATGAAAAGACAAGGAAAAATATGGATTAGAATTTTCCCAGATAAACCTATAACAGAAAAGCCTTTAGAAGTAAGGATGGGGAAAGGTAAAGGTAATGTAGAATATTGGGTAGCTTTAATTCAGCCTGGTAGAATTTTATATGAAATTGATGGAATATCTGAAATTATAGCACGTAAAGCACTTAAATTAGGTGCTGCAAAATTACCTATTAAAACTATTTTTTTAACAAAATAAAATAAATTTTATATGAAAATACATGATATTTTAAAAAAAAATAATAAAGATTTAGAAAATGAGTTATTAAGTTTGTCTAGAGAACAATTTAATTTAAAAATACAATTAACATCTGGTAATTTAAAACAAACTCATTTACTTAAAAAATCTAGAAGAAATATTGCAAAAATAAAAACAATCTTATCTCAAAGAAAAGGAAAAATAACAAAATTATGCAAAAGAAAATAAAAATTTTAAAAGGAAAGGTAATAAGTAATAAAATGCAAAAATCAATAATTGTCAGTATTAATAGATTAATAAAACATCCTATATATGGTAAATATATTAATCGTACAACAAAATTACATGTTCATGATGAAAAAAATATATGTAATATTGGTGATTTTGTTGAAATTAAAGAATGCCGTCCATTATCAAAAACTAAATCTTGGATTTTAGTTAATATTATAAAAAAATCAATAATATAATAAAATATCTATATTCATTAATTTTCAAAAAATTTAAAATTACAATTTTTATTTTTCAAAAATAGAGATAATATATGATACAAGAACATACTATATTAAATATAGCAGATAATTCTGGAGCTAAAAGTGTTATGTGTATAAAAGTTTTAGGTGGATCAAGACGTCGTTATGCAAATATTGGAGATATAATTAAAGTCACTGTAAAAGATGCTATTCCTAGAGGAAAAGTTAAAAAAGGTGATGTATTAAAAGCAGTAATTGTTAGAACAAAAAAAGGGATAAGACGCTCTGATGGTTCTATCATAAGATTTGATCATAATTCATGTGTATTATTAAATGATACTAATGAACAATTAATTGGTACAAGGATTTTTGGTCCTATTACTAGAGAATTACGACATGAAAAATTTATGAAAATTATTTCATTAGCTCCTGAAGTTATTTAATTAAATAAAGAGATAGAAATATATGATACACAAATTTCGTTGTAATGATGAAGTAATAATTTTGGCAGGTAAGGATAAAGGAAAAAAAGGAAAAATTAAATTTTTTATAAAAAAAGAATTAGTAATAATTAAAGGAATTAATATAGTTAAAAAACATAGTAAACCTAATCCTGCGATATCGCATACAGGAGGTATTTTAGAAAAAGAAGCTGGAATTCATATATCTAATATTGCTATTTTTAATAAAAATACAGGTAAAGCTGATCGTATTAAAATTAAAAATAATAAAGGAATAAAAAAAAGATTTTTTAGATCTAATAATAAAAATATAAAATAAATTCGAGATAATATTTAATGTCAAAATTATATAATTATTATAAACATAAAGTAAGAAAAAAATTGATGCTAAAATTTAAATATAAATCTATTATGCAAGTTCCTTGTATAAAAAAAATTACTTTAAATATGGGAGTTGGGAAAGTAATATCTGATAAAAAATATTTAGATAATGCAATAAATGATTTAACTATTATTAGTGGACAAAAACCAATAAAAACAAAATCACATAAATCAATAGCTGCTTTTAAAATAAGAAAAGGATATCCAATAGGATGTAAAGTTACTTTAAGAAAAAAAAAAATGTGGAATTTTTTTGAACGTTTACTATGGATAGTTATTCCTAGAATTAGAGATTTTAGAGGATTATCTAAAAAATCTTTTGATAAAGATGGTAATTATAGTATAGGAATAAAAGAACAAATAATTTTTCCAGAAATTAATTTCGATAAAATCGATCGTATTCGTGGATTAAATATTACAATTACAACTAATAATATTTCAAAAGCAGAAAGTTATTCTTTATTTAAAGAATTTAAATTCCCATTTAGATCATAAAAAAGGTTTATAAAATGACTAAAGAATCTATTAAAGCACGTGAATTAAAAAGAATTAAACTAGGAAAAAAATTTTTTTTAAAAAGAAAAAAATTAAAAAAAATTATTTTAAATATAAATACTACTGATAAAGATCGTTGGAATGCTGTATTTAAATTACAATCCTTACCAAGAGATTCTAGTTTATCAAGACAAAGAAATAGATGTAAAATAACTGGACGACCACATGCTTTTTTAAGAAAATTTGGACTAAGTAGAATTAAATTAAGAGAAGCAGCAATGAAAGGAGATATTCCAGGATTAAAAAAATCTAGTTGGTAAATTTTATTATAAATTAGTATAGGACAATTTTAATATGAGTATACAAAATCCCATTGCAGATATGTTAACACGTATACGTAACGGACAATTATCACATAAATCTAAAATTTTTATGCAATATTCAAAATTAAAGAAGTCTATTGCTCAAATTTTAAAAGATGAAGGATATATTAAAAATTTTAATTTTATTAAAGAAAAAAATTTTTTATTAGAAATTACTTTAAAATATTTTAAAGGAAAAGGAGTTATAGAAAAAATACATTGTGTTAGTCGTCCTGGATTAAGAATTTATAAAAAAAAAAAGTTTTTACCTAAAATTATGGCCGGTTTAGGTATCGCTATTATTTCAACATCTAAAGGAATAATAACAGATCATACTGCACGTTATTATGGAATAGGTGGAGAAATTATATGTTATGTATCTTAAATAAAAAAGGTATATGAATAATGTCTAGAATAGCTAAAAAATTTATTATTATTCCTAGTAATATTAAAATTAATATTAATGGACAAAACATAAATGTTAAAGGGAATAATGGGATATTAGAAAATACTTTTAATAAAAAAATTAAAATAATCTTTAATAAAGATAAATTATTATTTAAACCTAAAAAAAATTGTAAAAAAAGTTGGGCACAAGCTGGAACAGCTAGTTCTATTATGAACTCAATGATTATTGGAGTAACAATAGGATTTTCAAAAAAATTGATATTATTTGGTGTAGGTTATAAATTTTCAATTAAAAATAATATACTTAATTTAATTTTAGGTTTTTCACATACTATAAATTTTAGTTTTCCCAAAGGTATTTTTGGAAAATGTTTAAATCAAAATGAAATAATTTTAACAGGAGCTAATAAGCAACTTTTAGGGCAAGTAGCTGCGAAAATAAGATCTTATCGTCCTCCTGAACCATATAAAGGTAAAGGTATTCGTTATACTAATGAAATAATTAAAATTAAAGAAACAAAAAAAAAATAAAATAAAGATAGAAGGTTTAAAATTAATGAATTTAAAAAAAATTGCTCGTATACGTAGAGCTACTAAATTACGTAAAAATTTAAAAAAGTTAAAAATGATACGTTTATCCATACATCGAACTTCTCGTCATATATATGCACAAATAATTTCTTTAAATAATAAAGTTTTAGTTACTGCTTCAACTTTAGAAAAAAAAATTAGAGAGAAATTAACATATACTGGAAATATAAAATCTGCTATTTTTATAGGGGAAACAATAGCTATCAGAGCTATAAAACATGGTATTTTAAATATATCATTTGATCGTTCGGGATTTAAATATCATGGACGTATTAAAGCATTAGCAAATGCAGCACGTCAAACAGGTTTAAAATTTTAAACATTTTTTAAAAGAAAAAATATGAATATTTATGAAAATAAAAATCAAAATTATGATCTAAAGGAAAAATTAATTTCTGTTAACAGAGTATCTAAAACCGTTAAAGGTGGTCGAATTTTCTCTTTTACAGCTTTAACTGTAGTAGGTAATGGAAATGGAAGAATTGGTTTTGGATATGGAAAAGCAAAAGAAGTTCCTAATGCAATACAAAAAGCAATGGAAAAAGCTAGAAAAAAAATGATTAATATTATTCTTAATAATAATACAATCCAATATCCTATTAAAGGATATCACACCGGATCTTTTGTATTTATGCAACCGGCTCATGAAGGTACAGGTATTATTGCAGGTGGAGCAATGAGAGCTGTATTAGAAGTAGTAGGAATATATAACATTTTAGCTAAGGCTTATGGTTCTACTAATCCTATTAATATAGTAAAAGCAACTATTAAAGGTTTATCTAATATACAATCATTAAAGATGATTGCTGCTAAAAGAAATAAAACTATAGAAGAAATAAAAAGGAATATGAATAGTGTTAAAAAATATTAAAATTACACAAATTAAAAGTTCTATAGGGAGATTACCTAAACATAAAGCAATTTTAATTAGTTTAGGGTTAAAACATATTGGACATACTGTTGTAAAAAAAAATACACCTAGTATTTTAGGAATGATTAAAAAAATATCTTATATGCTAAAGGTTTTATATTAATATGAATTTAAATAATTTATCTTCTAAAATTAGAAATAATAAAAAGAGATTAGGAAGAGGAATTGGGTCAGGAAAAGGAAAAACAAGCGGTAGAGGTCATAAAGGACAAAAAGCTAGATCTGGTTTTAATATTAATAAAATATTTGAAGGAGGACAAAGTCCCTTACATAGGAGATTACCAAAATTTGGATTTAAATCAAAAAAAAATATTTTTTTAAAAGAAATTAGATTAGGAGATTTAGAAAAAATTCATGGTAATTATATTGATTTAAATATTTTAAAATCTACGAAAATAATTAGTAAAAAAATTAAATATGTAAAAATTATTAATAAAGGAAATATTAAATCTCCAAAAAAAATTATCAAATTAAATTGTACAAAAAGTGTTAAAATAATTATAAAAAAATTAGGTGGTATAATTGAGGAATAGATAATAAATGATTAAATCATTTAAAAAATTAAATTTTCAAAGTACTAAAAAAGGTTTTATTGAATTAAAAGAAAGATTTATATTTTTAGTAACATCTATAATTATTTTTCGCATAGGTTCATTCATACCAATTCCAGGTATTAATATTAGTATTTTACATTCTTTAATTGTTAAACAACATGGTACTATTATTGATATGTTTAATATGTTTTCTGGAGGTGCTCTTAGTAGAGCTTCTATTTTTGCTTTAGGAGTTATGCCTTATATATCATCATCTATTATTATGCAACTTTTAACAGTAGTTCATCCATATTTTATAACTTTAAAAAAAGAAGGAGAAGAAGGGAAAAAAAAAATTAATAAATATACGAAATATACTACATTAGTTTTAGCGTTTATTCAAGCTATAGGTATAACAACTGCATTACCTAAATTACCTGGTATGAATAATTTAGTTATTAATCCTAATATTTATTTTTTTATAATTTCTAATTTGAGTTTAATTACAGGTACTATATTTTTAATGTGGTTAGGAAGACAAATAACAAAAAGAGGAATTGGAAATGGAGTTTCTATTATTATAGTAATTGGTATAATAACTACATTACCTTTAAATATAGGACAAATTATAGAACAAATAAAACAAGGAAATTTAAAATTTTTTATGGTTTTTGTTTTATTATTTTTAGTATTTTTAATAATTTTATTTATTGTTTTTATTGAAAAAGGACAAAGAAAAATTAATGTGCAATATGCTAGAAGATATTTTGGAAAACAAATGTATAATATACAACAAAGTACTCATTTACCATTAAAAATTAATATGGCTGGAGTAATCCCCGCAATATTTTCTTCTAGTATTATTTTATTTATTTCTACTATATTTTCATGGTTTAGTAATATTACTAATTATAGTTTACTTAAAAAAATTGCTATATTTCTACAACCTAGACAACCACTATATATTTGTTTATATATTTTAGCAATTATATTTTTTTGTTTTTTTTATACTATTTTAGTATTTAATCCTCAAGAAACTGCTGATAATTTAAAAAAATCTGGTGCATATATTTCCGGTATTAGACCAGGTGAACAAACAGCTAAATATATAAAAAAAATTATTATGAGATTAACATTTACTGGTAGTTTATATATTACTTTTATTTGCCTTGTACCAGAATTTTTAAAAAATATAATTAATGTTCCATTTTATTTAAGTGGTACATCATTACTTATAGTAATAGTTGTAATTATTGATTTTATTACACAAATCCAAACATTAATTATGTCTACTCAATATGAGTCTATACTTAAAAAAATTAATTTAAAAGGATAATATTTATATAATATTATTTGGAGATGTAATACAATGAAAGTTCGAACTTCGATAAAAAAAATGTGTCGTAATTGTAAAATTATTCGTAGAAATAGAATTTTATATGTTTTTTGCAAAACAGATCCCAAACATAAACAACGTCAAGGATAATTATTTTCTATTTTTTTTAAAAAAATTATAAAAATTAAATAAAGGATTTAATATGGTTCGTATAGCTGGTGTAAATATTCCTGATAATAAACGGACAATAATAGCATTACAATATATTTATGGTATAGGTAATTCACATGCAATTCGTATATGTAAAATTGCTAATATTTCTCAAAATATTAAAATTAATCAACTTACTAAAGAAAAAATAGATTTATTAAGAAATTTTATATTAAAATTTAAAGTAGAAGGTGATTTAAGAAGAAATATTAATTTAAATATTAAAAGATTAATTGACCTTAATTGTTATAGAGGTTTACGTCATAAAAAAGGATTACCAGTTAGAGGACAACGCACTAAAACTAACGCACATACTAGAAAAAAATTATATAAATATTCCAAAAAATAAATTTCTAATTATAGAAGAGTATATATAATGAAAAAAAAATCTTTGAATTTTAAAAAAAAAATCAAAAAACAAATTGTAGACGGTATTGCACATATACATGCTTCTTTTAACAATACAATTGTTACAATTACAGATAGACAAGGTAATTCTTTAGGATGTGCAACAGCCGGAGGTTCTGGTTTTAGAGGATCAAGAAAATCAACTCCATTTGCGGCACAAGTAGCTGCAGAAAAATGTGCTGAAATTGTTAGACATTATGGTATTAAAAACTTAGAAATTATGGTAAAAGGCCCAGGTCCTGGTAGGGAATCTACTATTAGAGCATTAAATAATGCTGGTTTTAAAATTACTAATATTACAGATATTACTCCTATTCCTCATAATGGATGTAGACCTCCAAAAAAAAGAAGAGTATAAATTATTATTAATAATTAAAATATTTTAGGAGAAAATATAATGGCAAGATATTTAGGACCAAAATTAAAATTATCTCGGAGAGAAGGTACTGATTTATTTTTAAAATCTAATGTACGTGCTATTGACACCAAATGTAAATTAGAACAAATTCCAGGGCAACATGGGATAAAAAAATCTAGATTATCTGAATATGGTATCCAATTAAGAGAGAAGCAAAAAATACGTAGATTATATGGTATATTAGAAAAACAATTTCATAATTATTATAAAAAAGCTTTACATATAAAAGGAAATACTGGATTTAATTTATTATGTTTGTTAGAAAAAAGATTGGATAATATTGTTTATAGAATGGGTTTCGCTGTTACAAGAGCAGAATCTAGACAATTAATTTCTCATAAATCTATACAAATTAATAATCAGATTGTTAATATAGCTTCCTATCAAGTATCTTTAAATGATAAAATTTCTGTATGTAAAAAATCTCAAAAACAACTAAGGATTAATGCTTCAATTGATTTATACTCTCAAAGAGAGAAACCTAACTGGTTAGAAGTGAATAATAAAAAAATGGAAGGAATTTTTAAAAGACTTCCTGAACGTTCTGATTTGCCTGCAGATATTAATGAACACTTAATTATTGAATTATATTCAAAATAATTTTTTAAAAGAAAGAGAGAGTATATACATGGATCAAAATTCTGTAACAGAATTTTTAAAACCTAAATTAGTTGATATAGAACATATTGGTAATAATTCTATAAAAGTTACTTTAGAACCTTTAGAACGTGGTTTTGGTCATACTTTAGGAAACGCATTAAGACGTATTTTATTATCTTCAATTCCTGGTTATGCAGTAACAGAGGTAGAAATAGAAGGAATATTACATGAATATAGTATTAAAGAAGGGATTAAAGAAGATATAATTGAAATACTTTTAAATTTAAAAAAATTAGCTATAAAAATAGAAAATAATAAAAAGGAAGTTGTTTTAATTTTAAAAAAAACAGGAATTGGAATTGTAAGAGCTTCTGATATTTCTTATGGAAATGATATAAAAATTGTAAATAAAAATCATATTATTTGTCATATTACTAATATAAATACATCAATTAATATGAAAATAAAAATAGAATTAGGACGAGGATATGTAGCAGCACATACAAAAATTAATAATAATTTTCAAAAAGATCATAAAATAGGAAGATTATTATTAGATGCATCTTATAGCCCTATTAAAAAAATAATATATAATGTAGAATCAGCTAGAGTAGAACAAAGAACAGATTTAGATAAATTAATAATAGAAATGGAAACAAATGGAACAATTGATCCAGAACAAGCTATTAGAAAAGCAGCAACTATTTTAGCTGAACAATTAGAATCATTTGTAAATTTAAAAGATATTAAACAAAAAAAAGAAATAAAAGAAGAAAAACCAGATTTTGATCCTATCTTATTACATTCTGTAGATGATTTAGAATTAACTGTTCGTTCGGCAAATTGTTTAAAAACTGAATCAATTCATTTGATTGGCGATTTAGTACAAAGAACTGAAGTAGAATTATTAAAAACTCCAAATTTAGGGAAAAAATCTCTAACAGAAATAAAAGATATTTTAGCGTCTAGAGGATTATCATTAGGAATGAGACTAGATAATTGGCCTCCAATTTTAAAAAATAATAATCAAAAATAATTAATTTAATTAGGTAAAAATATGCGTCATCGTAAAACAGGTCGTTATTTTAATAAAAATAGTTCACATCGTAGTGCAATGTTGTTTAATATGGTTAATTCATTAATTAATAATGAAATTATTAAAACTACTCTAATGAAAGCAAAAGAACTTAGAAAAATTATAGAACCAATAATTACAATTGCTAAAAAAAATACTATTTCTAATAAAAGATTAATAAGATCTAAAATAAATAATAAAATCAATATGATTAAACTTTTTAATGTTATTGCTCCTAAATTTCAAAATAGATTAGGAGGATATACACGTATAATAAAATGTGGTTTTCGTAATGGAGATAAAGCACCTATGGCATATATAGAATTAATAGGAAGAAAAATAATGCTAAAAAATAAAAATCTTAAATAATAACAGTATTTTTTGTAAAAAGATTTTTATAATGTTTAAAATTTAAAAAATTTTGAATATTCATTTGTTTTTTACCACTAGGTTGAATAATTTGAATATTTAAAATTCCATTTATAGTATTTATTTGTATACCATATCTATTAATTAATAATATTGTACCAGGTACTTTATCTACATAATTACTGTTAAAGCTATTAATAACTTCTGCTTGCCATACTTTAAACCTTTGTTTTTTTATCATAAAAAAAGTACCTGGTCTAGGATTAAAGGCACGAATCATACATTCAAGTTTTTTAGCAGATAAATTCCAATCTAATTTACATTCCATTTTAGATATTTTTTTTGCATATGTAGGTTTTATCATATTTATATTTTGAGATTTAAATTTTATTTGTTCTCCTTTGGAAATTTTTTTTAAAATAAACAATAATCCTTGTAATCCTAATATAGCTAATTTTTTATATAATGAACCATATGTATCATAAAGTAGAATACTATATTCTATTTGATAAATAATATCGCCTTCATCTAAAAAATTATTCATTTTTATTATACTAATACCTGTTTTTAAATCATTTGCTAATAATGCTCTTTGTATTGGGGCAGCTCCTCTCCATCTAGGTAATAATGAAGCATGTATATTCATACAAAATAACTTAGGTATATTTAATATTTTACTAGGTATTAATAAACCATAATCTACAACTATAATAATATCACAATTATAATTAATAAGATTTTTAATTAATTTTAAAGAATTTAAAGATTCTGGTTGTAATATATTAATTTTATATTTTACTGCTAATTTTTTTACAGAATTAAAAGTTAATTTATATCCTCTATTAGCATAAGTATCTGGCTTAGTAATAACACAAGATATTGTGTAGATATTATTTATTAATCCTTTTAAATGATAAGCGGCAAATTTTGAAGTACCTATAAAGATAATTTTTATTTTTTTTTTCATTTTATGTAATTCTGTTTTTTTAAAAACATTATTTTATGATTAATTTTATTTATTTTATCATAAATTCTTTGATATTTTAAATTTGATAAATAATCGATGAATAAAATTCCATTTAAATGATCAATTTCATGTTGTATGCAAAAAGATAATAAATTATTTGCTTCTATTTCAATGATTTCATTCATTAAATTTTTAGCTTGAATTTTTATTTTATTAAACCTTGGAACAAAATATTTTTGTTTTATAGGTATAGATAAACAACCTTCTTTACTATTAATTTTTAATTTATTAAATTTTATTATTTTAGGATTAATAAGAATAATAGGATTATTTTTTTTTTCAGTTATATCAATAACTATAATTCTTTTATTTATTCCTATTTGTGTAGCTGCTAAACCAATACCATTGTAAGTATACATAGTTTTAAGCATACTACTTCCTAGTAATTTAATATCCTTATTAATATTTTTAATTGATTTAGCTATATTTCTCAATTTTTTATTAGGAAAATATAGTAATTTAAGTATAGACATATTTAATATCTTTTTTAAAGATGATTTTTCTAAAATAATAAAAATTTTTTTAATTTTTAATATAATTATACTATTAATATATAATTCATTTACAACTTTATCAAATAATTTATAAAAAAATTATGGATATAAAAATTTTTATTAATGCATTAAAAATGGGTAAAATTATAGCTTATCCAACTGAATCTGTTTTTAGTTTAGGATGTGATCCAGATAATAAAAAAGCAGTATATAAATTATTAAAAATAAAAAAACGTAGTATAAAAAAAGGATTAATTTTAATAGCATCTAATTATAATCAATTATTAAAATATATAAATGAAAAAAAAATTCTTAAAAGCCAAAAAAAAAAAATTTTATCTACTTGGCCTGGTATTATTACATGGGTTATGCCTATTAAAATAAATACTCCTTATTGGTTAATTGGAAATTTTAATTCTATAGCGGTTCGTGTAACTAATCACTATTTAACTAGTAAATTATGTAATTATTTTGGCAAACCTATTATTTCTACCAGTGCAAATATTTCAGGTAAAAAACCATGTTTAACACATCAAGATGTATTACATCATTTTTATGATGTTAAAGAACATATTTTAATTCTAAATGGAAAAACTGGAGGTTATTTAAAACCATCTGAAATCAGAGATAGTTTTACTAATTTAGTTATACGTAAAGGATAAATATGAACATTTTTGCGGTATTAGGTAATCCTGTTAAACATAGTAAATCTCCAATTATACATCAACTATTTGCAAAACAAACAGGAATATTACATAATTATAAAAAAATTTGTATTCCATTGAATAATTTTTATAAATCTTTTTTCCATTTTTTTAAAAATGGAGGGATAGGAGCAAATATTACAGTTCCATTTAAAAAAAAAGCATATAAGTTATGTGATTTTGTAACAAAAAGAGCTAAATATTCTGGTGTAGTAAATACAATAAAAATTATTAATTCAAAAAAAATTTTAGGTGATAATACTGATGGTATTGGTTTATTAAAAGATCTACAAAATTTAAAATTTATTAATTCTAAAAGTAATATTTTATTAATAGGTGCTGGCGGAGCTGCACAAGGAATTATATATCCGTTAATTAATTTTGGTTGTAATATTACAATTATTAATCGTACTTATCAAAATACTAAAAAAATTGTTAAATTTTTTAAAAATATAAAAAATATTAATTATCTAAAATTAGAAGATTTATTTATATTTTATAATAAATTTAGATATAATTTAATTATTAATGCTACATCTAGTAGTATTAAAGGAAATATTCCTAATATACCTTCTAATATTATTGGTCCTGATGTTTTTTGTTATGATCTTTTTTATAATTCTAATAATACACCATTTTTAAAATGGTGTATTATTAATGGAGCTAAAAAAGTATCAGATGGTATTGGCATGTTAATTGAACAAGCAGCACATTCTTTTTATTTATGGCATGGTATCATGCCCAATACTAAATTAATAATTAAAAAATATAAAAAATATGATTAATAATTATATTTTATTTTAAAGGATTTTTATGACTTATAAACTACCTAATTTGTTATATAAATATTCAGATTTAGAACCATTTTTTGATACAAAAACAATGGAAATACATCATAAAAAACATCATCAAAATTATATTAATAATACAAATTTAATACTACAAGAAAATAATATAGAAAATATTAAAATTAATAAATTAATTTCCAATTTAAATAAATTATCAATTCCTTCTTCACAAAGAATATTTTTACGTAATAATGCAGGAGGACATGCTAATCATAGTTTTTTTTGGAAAATTTTAAAAAAAAATATTCAACCAAATAGTATTATTTTAAATATTTTAAAAAATGAATTTGGTAATTTAATAAATTTTAAAAAAGAATTTGAAAAAAAAGCTTTAAATTTTTTTGGATCTGGATGGATTTGGTTAATAAAAAAAAAAAATATGTTAAAAATAATTACAACAATAAATCAAGATAATCCATTAATGGATGATAATACATCAACAAGTTTACCTATTATAGGATTAGATTTATGGGAACATGCATATTATTTAAAATATCAAAATCAAAAAAATTTATATCTTAATGCTTTTTGGAATGTTTTAAATTGGGATAAAGTTACACAATTATTTTTAAATAAATAACTATTTATGATGTATTTTATAAAGAAATAAAATACATCATTTTTTTAAAAAATTTATATAATAAGATAATTATCCTTAAGTAAGGGATACTATGTATTTTTATACATTATAAATATAATAATATACAAAATTTGTATTAATAAATTACCAAGTTTTAAAAATTCTAATTTAAAAATTAAAAAATATTTAAAACATCCATATCATCTAATATGAAAATAAAAAAATTAATAATTTATTGAGAAAGATAAAATAATATTTAATAATAATTAGAGTATTAATTAATGCTTTTAAATTATTAACTTTAGATAAACTTATTGCAAGTATTAATTGTAAATTACAATAATTTTAATATTTTCTTTCCTACAAGAAAAGAATTTTTAAAATTGTTAATATTGGTGGAATACTTTGAAAAACCTTAATGTATATAATAAGATGGATAGTGCAACTCTACCTGACACACTAAATAACCCTGACGCGTTTAATACATTCTTCCAGAATTCTGCCCCAAACATTCCATTATCTAATGAAATACTGCATAAATATAGCCACTCCAGTTCCAAAACAAAATTTACTCTAAGACTCCGTCCTGTAGGTAGTAAGGAAATTATTGATTCCATATCTTTGATAAAGTCGAACTCCTCGGGTGAGGACACATTTACTACACACATTCTGAAATTATTTCTACCATATAGCCTTCCTACCATAAAACATATTATAAATTATTCAATTACAAAAAATGTCGTTCCACTTTCATGGAAGACTGCAATTGTTGTTCCCCTGCCAAAAAAATCCAACCCTGAGGCTTATAGCGACTGTCGCCCAATAAGCTTATTAAATGTTATGTCTAAAATTCTCGAAAGAGTTGTTCAGAATCAATTATTGACTCATGTAAATTCAAATCAGTTATTACCGCAAAATCAGTCAGGTTTCAGAAAAGCACACAGTACCATTACAACACTGCTTGAGGTAACTGATGATATTCTGAAGAGCTTTGATGAAGCAAAAGTAACCACTAGTGTTCTACTGGACTACACAAAAGCCTTTGACTCTATTAATCATAAACTACTAATTGCAAAGCTCCGCTATTTTGGAGTCCATGATGATTCAATAAATTGGTTTCATAGTTACTTAACAGATCGTAAGCAAAAAGTTAAACTATGCGGAGAAAATGGTGTTGTTTTTTCACAGTATTTAAATATAAAATCTGGTGTGCCGCAAGGTTCAATTTTGGGTCCCTTACTCTTCGCAATTTACATTTGTGATCTACCTAACATTGTCAAATATACAAAAATTCATTATTATGCTGATGATAGTCAAATGTATATATCTTATCACCCTGATGAAATGGACGTCGCAATGGAACTTTTAAACATAGATCTGCAAAATATTCTCTCCTTTTCTACATCACATTGTTTACAGCTAAATGCAACCAAATCGGTTGTTATAAATTTTCATTCAAAACATGTTAAATTTACCCCACAGAGGCAGGATGTTAAAATAGGGAGCCAAAATCTTTTAGTTGTCAAATCATCAAGAAACTTAGGAATTACTTTCGATCAACACTTAACCTTCCAAAATCACATAACAAATATTGTAAAGTCATCATACGCGAAACTTAGACAGCTATACAATTTTAGGTATGTACTTCCTACGGATACAAAAATAAAGCTGACCGAGTCTCTCATTATATCTACCTGTGAATATGGCAGTGTAGTTTTCGGTTCTTGTATTACCACGTCTGAAGCACACAGACTACAGAAAATACAAAACTCATGTCTTAGATTTGCGACATTAACGAAAAGGTCCCAGCATGTTACACCACTCTATATAAATAATAACATACTAAATATGAACCAAAGATGGAAATATCGGTTAATCTGCTTGGTGCATAAAATTCTGCAAAATCGTATGCCATTGTATCTGTATAAAAGATTAGTGTTTAGAGGTAGCTTACATCAAACTCAGCTTCGTTATGTTGATAGAACACTGCATACACCAAGGCATAGAACGGAAATGTATAAATCTTCGTTTTCCTTTTCAGCAGCCTTCCAGTACAATAATATACCGGAAAATATTAAGTCTTTAAGTCTTCGAAACTTTAAATTAGAACTTTGTAAATTTTTATTTGCTCAGAAATAATTGTTCAATACCACAACATATAAATGTCCAAGAATTAATAAGCCTTTTTTATATTAATTTCTTATATTTTTAAAATATTATTTATTATCTTGCAATACAATTATTATTTATATATAATGAAAATAAAATATTAATTAATTTTAAATAGAATTTAATCAAAAAATCTATTACAAAATTAAAATATTTATATTCATCTTATAAAAGATAATTAAATATAATATTTATACAGGAATATTAAATTCATGCAACATAAGAATAACGTTTTAATACATTTAAATGATAAAAATTTTCAATCTGAAATAGAAAAAAAAAAATTGGTTTTAGTTGATTTTTGGGCAGAATGGTGTAATCCATGTAAAATATTTTCTGAGGTTTTAGAAAAAGTATGTCATAAATATGAAAATATAGTTTTTACCAAGTTAAATATTGAAAAATATAAAAATATTGCAGAACGATATAATATTCGTAGTATACCAACAGTTTTTTTATTTAAAAACGGAAAAATTATTGATAAAATAATTGGATCTATAAATATCACACAATTAGAAAATTTTTTAAATAAAAATTTAAAATAATTTATTTAAATAATTACTTATCTTATAACAAAAAAATATATTAATTATTAATATTTGTTTTAGTAACTAATAAAATTATTTAAAAATTTTATTATATTAAATATAAATGTTATTAAATTATATAAATTTTATATAAATATTTAAGAATTATTCAAGTTTAAGACCTCACCATTATGAATCTTACCGAATTAAAAAATAAACCAATATCTGAATTAATAGATTTAGGTGAAAATATTTATCTAGAAAATTTAGCTAGAATGAGAAAACAAGATATTATTTTTACTATATTAAAACAACATTCCAAAAGTGGAGAAGATATTTTTGGTGATGGAGTGTTAGAAATATTACAAGATGGATTTGGATTTTTACGTTCTTCTGATAGTTCTTATTTAGCAGGACCTGATGATATTTATGTATCTCCGAGTCAAATTAGACGTTTTAATTTACGTACAGGAGATACTATTTCTGGTAAAATACGTCCTCCTAAAGAAGGAGAAAGATATTTTGCATTATTAAAAGTAAATCAGGTAAATTTTGATAAACCAGAAAATGCTCGAAGCAAAATTCTTTTTGAGAATTTAACACCATTACATGCAAATTCTAGATTAAGTATGGAAAGAGGTAATGGATCTGCAGAAGATTTAACAGCACGTGTTTTAGATTTAGCTTCACCAATAGGTAGAGGACAAAGAGGTTTAATAGTAGCTCCTCCTAAAGCAGGAAAAACTATGTTATTACAAAATATTGCACAAAGTATAGCATATAATCATCCTGATTGTGTATTAATAGTTTTACTTATCGATGAACGTCCAGAAGAAGTTACTGAGATGCAAAGATTAGTTAAAGGAGAAGTTATAACTTCAACTTTTGATGAACCTCAATCTAGACATGTCCAAGTATCAGAAATGGTAATTGAAAAAGCTAAAAGATTAGTAGAACATAAAAAAGATGTTATTATTTTATTAGATTCTATAACACGTTTAGCTAGAGCATATAATACTGTTGCTCCTGCATCTGGGAAAGTTTTAACTGGAGGAGTTGATGCAAATGCATTACATCGTCCTAAACGTTTTTTTGGTGCGGCAAGAAATGTTGAAGAAGGAGGTAGTTTAACAATTATAGCAACAGCATTAATTGATACAGGATCAAAAATGGATGATGTTATTTATGAAGAATTTAAAGGAACTGGTAATATGGAGCTGCATTTATCACGTAAAATTGCAGAAAAACGAGTTTTCCCCGCTATAGATTATAATAGATCTGGAACTAGAAAAGAAGAATTATTAAGTTCACAAGAAGAATTACAAAGAATGTGGATTTTAAGAAAAATAATTCATCCTATGAATGAAATAGATGCAATGGAATTTTTAATAAATAAATTGTCAATGACAAAAACTAATAATGATTTTTTTGATATGATGAAAAGATCTTAATATTATTTATATTTTTTTATCAAAAATTATTTTTAATTAAATATTATTTAATATAAGTTATTATTTTTAAATATAAAAATTATTAAAAATTTTATAAAAAAACTAGACATTAAAGAAATGAATTTGTATTATATAATATAATAATCTGTTGCACCCGTAGCTCAGTAGGATAGAGTACTGTTTTCCGAAAACAGAGGTCTCAGGTTCAATTCCTGTCGGGTGCAAAATTATAAGATTGTTTATTATATTTTTAAATTAATTGTAATGGTGGTTATAGCTCAGTTGGTAGAGTACTGGATTGTGGTTCCAGTTGTCATGGGTTCGATTCCCATTAACCACCCAAAAATAAATATTTATACGGCGAGTAGCGCAGCTTGGTAGCGCAACTGGTTTGGGACCAGTGGGTCGGAGGTTCAAATCCTCTCTCGCCGAGGTTTTTTATAATTTAAAATTAAGTAATAATATTATTTTTAATAATATATTTTTTTATATCATTAATAGTAATTAATTCCATTTTATTTTTTTTGGCAAAAGATATAGCATCAAAAATTTTTGCCATGGAACCATCCTCGTTTGTTAATTCACATAATACTCCAGTTGGTTTCATTTTAGCAATTTTTAATAAATCTATTGTAGCTTCAGTATGTCCCTCTCTTTTTAATAAACCTCCATTAACTGCTCTTAATGGAAAAACATGACCAGGTTGATTTAAATCTTCAGGAATAACATTATTTGAAATAGCTGTTTTAATTGTTGTAAATCTATCTTTTGCAGATACTCCAGTAGAAATTCCTTTTGCTGCTTCAATAGTAACTGTAAATCCTGTTTTATAAAAACTGGTATTTTTTTTTACCATCATAGGTAATTTTAATTTTTTCCGTAAATATTCTGTAATACATAAACAAATAATACCACTACCATATCTAATAGAAAAAGCTATATCTGATATAGATATATTTTCTGCTGCAAATACTATATCACTTTCATTCTCTCTTTTTTTATCATCTAGAATTAAAATACCAGATCCTTTTTTTAAAGAAGAAATGGCATTTTCTACACGTGTTTTATAATTACCAAATTTTTTATCAAGTATATTCATAAATAAAATTTTTATTATTATTATTTAATATTATTATATATTAATTTTATTAAATAAATTTTCTTTAAGAAAGACAAATACTATACTAGTAGTAATAATTTATTTTTTAATAAAAAATATAATGTTATTTTCAGGAGTAAAAATTGAAAATTTATTTAGTTGGTGGAGCTATACGTGATAGTCTTTTAAATATCAAAGTAACTGATAAAGATTGGGTTGTTGTAGGATCAAATATTGATTCAATGTTAAAATTAGGTTTTAAATTAGTCGGCAAAGATTTTCCTGTTTTTTTACATCCTAAAACTCATGAAGAATATGCATTAGCTAGAACAGAATATAAATTTGGACATGGGTATAAAGGTTTTAAATATTGTGCATCTTCTAAAATTTCTCTTAAAGAAGATTTATTACGTAGAGATCTTACTATTAATGCTATAGCAAAAGATGAATTAGGAAATTTTTATGATCCATATAATGGTTTACAAGATATTAAAAATCGTTTATTAAAACATGTTTCCTCATCTTTTCAAGATGATCCATTAAGAGTTCTACGTGTAGCTAGATTTGCTGCAAAATTAAAATATTTAAAATTTAGAATTCATAATAATACATTAAAACTAATGAAAATTATGAGTCATTCAGGAGAATTATCTTATTTAAAACCAGAAAGGATTTGGAAAGAAACATATAATGCTTTACAAGCAGCACATCCTCAAGTATTTTTTCAAGTTTTAAAAAAATGTGATGCTCTACCTATTATTTTCCCAGAAATAAATTCATTATATGGGATTCCGGCACCATTAAAATGGCATCCAGAAAAAGATACCGGAATACATACCATGTTAACATTAAAAATAATATCTAAACTTACTAAAGATATATCAACTAGATTTGCAGCATTATGTCATGATCTAGGTAAAGGATTAACTCCTAAAAAATTATGGCCAAGACATCCTGGACATGGAGAAAATGGAATCCCTTTAATAAAGGGATTATGTAAAAAATTAAAAATTCCTAGTAATTTTAAAAAATTGTCTATTTTAGTTGCTAAAATACATGATATTATTCATGATATATATAATCAAAAACCAGAAGATATATTAAATATATATAATATAATTGATGCATGGCGAAAACCTGAAAGAGTTAAACAAATTGCTTTAGTTAGTGAAGCTGATGCTAGGGGTAGATTAACATTAGAATCTATGAAATATAAACAAGGAAAATATTTTATTAATATGTATAAATATATTTCTAAATTAAATATAAAAAATATTATTAATAAAAATAATTTAAAAGGAGATAATATAAATAAAAAAATTCAAAATGAAAGACTAAAATTAATAAAATGTTTTCTTGAAATAAAAAATCAAAAATATTTTATAAAAAAATAATTAGTTTAAAACTAATAATATTATTATTAAAAATAAACGATATAAAATAAACCATTTTAAAGAAATATTTTTTATCATATAAATTAATTTTTTAATAATAATTAAACTAATAAAAAATGAAATTAAAAAACCTATAAAAAATATTTTTATATTATAAAAATCGATTACTGTATAATTTTTATATAATTCTAATAAATTAGCTCCAAAAATAATAGGTATGGATATAATAAGACAGAACTTAATCGCAATAGTACGTTTTATTCCAAGTAACAAACTAATTGATAATGTTGAGCCTAACCTTGAAACACCCGGTAATAAAGCTAAACATTGAAAACATCCAATAAAAAAAGTATTTATATATAAAATATTATTAATATTGTTAATTTTATATTTTATAGGTTTAAATTTTTCAGAAATATATAATAATATATTGCCAATAAATAACCCATAAATAACATAATTAATATTATTTATTATTTTAATTTTTTTATAAAAAGTTAATCCAACCAATATTATTGGGAATATAGATATAAATATATGTAAAATATTTATTTTTTCTTGAAGAATAGAATTATATTTAATTTTATTAAATATAATTTTAATAATTTTATCCCAAAAAAATATTAATATTGCTAATGAAGATCCTAATTGGATAATAATTTTAAAAAATTTAAAATTATTATTTTCCATAATATTTAATATTTTAGAAAAAATAATAATATGAGCATTTGAAGATATAGGTAAAAATTCGGTTAAACCTTGTATAATACTAAGTATTATACAAGAAAAATAATTTAATAACATTATTATTATTCTCAATTAAATTAATAAAAAATATTTTTGTTTAAAATGTTTTTTACAAAAATTTTTATAAAATTTTAAATTTAAATTTTATCTTCTAAAGATAACTTAGAATTAATACTAATAGTATTCAATATATATTTATTTTTTTTTAGAATTTTTTTTTTTGATCCGAGATAAGCAATCATTGCTGCATTATCAGTACATAATTTTTTATTACTATAAAATAATTTAATATTATTTTTTTTTAAGTTTTTATATAAAAATTTTCTTAATTTTTGATTTGAACTAACTCCACCTGCAATTACTAATTGATTAATATTATATTTTTTTAAAGCCCACAAACTTTTAATATAAAGAGTTTCTATAACTGCATCTTCTAATGCACAAGCAATATCTGCTTTTATTTTAAAATCATTTAGATTTTGTTTTTTTATAAAATTTATTACAGAAGTTTTTAATCCAGAAAAACTAAAATTAAAATTATTTTTTTTTGATACCATAGGTCTTGGGAAAAAAAATTTTTTTGAAGTTCCAAATTTAGATAATTTGAATAAATTTTTACCTCCAGGATAATCTAATCCTAATAATTTAGATACTTTATCTAAAGTTTCTCCTACTGCGTCATCTATATTTGTTCCTAATATTTTATATTTTTCAAATTTATGTGCATAAATTAATTGTGTATGTCCTCCAGAAATTAATAATCCTATAAAAGGAAAAATTGGTTTTTTTTTTTGTAACATAATGGAAAATAAATGTCCTTCCATATGATTTATAGGGATAACAGGAATATTTAAAGAAAAAGCTAAAGTATGAGAAATAATTGCTCCTATTATTAAAGAATTTATTTGCCCTGGGCCTGAAGTATAAGCTATTACATCAATATCTTTTAATTTCTTTTTTATTTTTATTAGTGATTTTTTAATTAAAGGAATCATTTTTTTTAAATGATTTCTTGCAGCTAATTCGGGAACAATACCTCCATATTTAGAATGAATTTTTTGTGTATAAATATTATTACATAATATTCCTTTATTTTTATCATAAATCGCTACTGCTGTATCATCACATGATGTTTCTATACCCATGAAAAGCATATTTAATCTTCTATTAATTAGTTAATCGATTATTTTAAACAATATAAAAAATTATTTATATATTCTTCATTATATATTATAATAATTTATTACGATAATAAAATAAATATAAAATAAATTTAGGTTTATATATGCCAATTATAAAAGTACGTGATAATGAACCATTTGATTTAGCTTTAAGACGTTTTAAACGTGCATGTGAAAAAGCAGGGATTTTATCCGAAGTAAGACGTAGAGAATTTTATGAAAAACCAACAACTGAAAGAAAAAGATCTAAAGCTTCTGCAATAAAAAGACATGCTAAAAAAATATCTAGAGAAAATGCTAAAAGAATACGTTTATATTAAAACTATTTTTTTTAAAAAATAATAAATTATAAAAAATTATTTTTATGGTTAGATATATATCTCGTTTATTTATTAGTAATTTATTAGATCAAATTGATATTGTATCTTTAATTAAAAATAAAATAAATTTAAAAAAAAAAGGAAAAAATTTTTTTGGTATTTGTCCTTTTCATTTAGAAAAAAATCCTTCATTTGTAGTTAGTTCTTCAAAACAATTATATCATTGTTTTGGATGCGGGATACATGGTAATATTATTGATTTTATTATGAAATATGATAATTTATCTTTTCTTGAAAGTATAGAATCTATAGCAAATTTATTTAATATTCCTATTATTTATAATAATAAATCTAATTTTTCACAAAAAATTTTTCAAAAAAATAGAATTTATTATAAACTAATTGCTAATTTAAGTTTTTTTTATAAAAATTCTTTGCTAACTCCCTTAGCGAAAGAAGCATATCAATATTTATTAAATAGAGGATTAAATCCATATATTATAGAGTATTTTTCTATTGGATTTTCTCCTTTATTTTGGCAAAAAAAAATTTTAAATAATAAAAAAATTATAAAAATTTTATATAAAAAATTAGGTATTTTAAAAAAAAATACTAAAAATAATAATTTTTATGATATTTTTTACAATAGAATAATATTTCCAATAAAGAATATAAATGGTATTATTATTGGATTTGGGGGAAGAGTTTTTAAAAATATTAACCCTAAATATTTAAATTCTGCAGAAAATCATATTTTTCATAAAAGTCAAGAATTATATGGATTATATGAAACTAAAAAAGAAAATAATATTATAAAAAAAATATTAATAGTAGAAGGATATATTGATGTTATCAGTTTATTTCAATTTAATATAAAATATGCTGTAGCTATATTAGGATCTTCTATTACTAATATTCATATAAAAAAATTGTTTAGTATAACAAACAAAATTATTTATTGTTTTGATGGTGATGAAACCGGGATAAAAGCACAATGGAAATCTTTAAAAATTAGTTTACCTTATTTAGTTAATGGGAAAAAAATAAAATTTATGATTTTACCTAATGGAGAAGATCCTGATAGTTTAATCAGAAAAGAAGGTCAAATTCTTTTTAAAAAAAGAATTAAAAACACTTTATCTTTTTCCAAATTTTTTTTTAAACAATTATTTTTAAATAATGTTTTTTCTTCTTGTGAACAAAAAACAAATTTTATTTATAAAGCTTTGTCATTTATTAAAATAATTCCTGATTATTTATTTCAAATAAATTTAATTAAAAAATTAGGAGAAAAAATAGGTATTATCAATCTTGTAGATATATATCATTCATTTAAAGTTAAAAAAAAAATAATTATAAATAATAATTTTAAAAAAACTACTATTCGTATATTATTAAGTTTATTAATACAAAATCCCAAATTAATAAAATTCGTTCCTCAATTAAAATTTTTTAAAAGTTCAAATATTAATGGATTATTTTTTTTAATAAAATTTGTAAATTTTTATAAAAATAAAAATATAACAACAGTTAATATATTAGAACAGTTTAGAGGGACAAAATTAAAAAAAATTTTTGAAATTTTAGTTACATGGAACCATATGATTCCTGATCATAAGATAGAACAATTTTTTATAAATTTAATAAAAAAATTAAAAATAAATATTTTAGAAAATAGAATAGATTATTTAATATCTTTAGATAGAAAAAAAGGATTAGATCATAAAAAAAAAAAAGAATTATGGTCTTTAAATCAAAAATTAATTAAAAAAAAAATAATTTTAAAAATTTAATAAAATATATTTAAAATATTATTAATAATAAATAAAATTTTATTTATTAAATAAATAATTTGTTTTTAATTTTATTTAATTTAAATTTATTTAAATATTAGTAAATACAAGTATGGAACTATTTATGGATCATAACTCAAAATCACAGCTTAAAATTCTTATAACACTTGGAAAAGAAAAAGGTTATTTAACTTATTCTGAAGTTAATGATCATTTACCTGATAATATTATTAATTCTCATCAAATAAAAAATATTATTCAAATGATTAATGATATGGGTATCCAAGTAATGGAAGAAGCTCCTGATAATGATGATTTAATATTAAATAATAATACAAATAATTTAACAGCATCAGAAGATGCAGTACAAGTATTATCTAATGTAGAATCGGAAATGGGAAAAACTACAGATCCAGTACGGATATATATGCGCGAGATGGGGACTGTAGAACTCTTAACAAGAGAGGGAGAGATAAATATAGCTAAACGTATAGAAGAAGGTATTAATCAAGTACAATATTCTATAGCAAAATATCCTTATTCAATTAAATATTTATTAGATAAATATAATAAAGTTAAATCTGGAGATATTCGTTTATCAGATTTAATCCATGGTTTTATTAATTATGATATTAAAGAAAAAATTATATCTTCTTTTAACCATCAAGAATTATCTCACAATATTAAAACAGAAAATAATGAAAATATTATAGATTATAATTTAGCAGAAAAAAATTTTTTAGAATTAGAAAAACAATATTATAGAACATTAATTTTTATTAAAAAAAAAGGTAGAAATCATCGTCAAACATTGATTGCATTAAAAAATCTTGCAGAAATTTTTAAGAAATTTCGTTTGGTTTCAAAAGAATTTAATTATTTAGTATCTAAAATACGTTCTATAATGTTACATATACGTATAGAAGAATTTAATATATTAAAAATATGTTTAAAAAGATATAATATATCAAAAAAAAAATTTTTATATATATTCTATAATAATGAAACAAATACAGATTCTTTTTTAAAAAAATTAAAAAATTCTAAATTGAGAAAAAAATTTTATTTAAATGAAAAAAACAATTTTTTTAATAAAATTAACAAAAGTATTATTAAATTAATTAATATTGAAAAAAAAACAGGATTAAAAATTAAAGAAATTAGAGAAATCAACAAAAAAATTTCTATGGGTGAATTAAAATCACAAAAAGCAAAAAAAGAAATGATTGAAGCTAATTTAAGATTAGTTATTTCCATTGCTAAAAAATACACCAATAGGGGTTTACAATTTCTTGATTTAATACAAGAAGGTAATATAGGTTTGATGAAAGCAGTAGATAAATTTGAATATAGAAGAGGATACAAATTTTCTACATATGCCACATGGTGGATTAGACAAGCTATAACAAGATCTATTGCTGATCAAGCTAGAACAATAAGAATTCCTGTACATATGATTGAAACTATAAATAAACTTAATAGAGTTTCCAGAAAAATTTTACAAGAACTAGGTAGAGAACCTACTCCTGAAGAATTATCTTCATATATGCTTATTCCAGAAGATAAAATCAGAAAAGTATTAAAAATAGCTAAAGAACCTATTTCAATGGAGACACCTATAGGAGATGATGATGAATCACATTTAAGTGATTTTATTGAAGATAGTACTTTAGAACTACCATTAGATTCCGCAACTTCAGAAAGTTTAAAAACAGCAACATATAATATTTTATCTAGTTTAACACCAAGAGAAGCAAAGGTATTAAGAATGAGATTTGGTATTGATATGAATTCCGATCATACATTAGAAGAAGTTGGGAAACAATTTGATGTAACAAGAGAAAGAATTAGACAAATAGAAGCAAAAGCATTAAGAAAATTACGACATCCTAGTAGATCAGAAATATTAAAAAGTTTTTTAGATAATTAAAAATTACAAAATAAATTCTGATATAGTTAAGCAACTATAAACTTATAATTACTTAACTATATCAAATCTATAGATTATTAAATATCTCTTTCTCTTCTTTACGTAAAGTTAAAATTTTTTTCCCCAAATTAGTAATAAGTACAGTATGCTCATATTGAGCTGAATTAGTTCTATCTTTAGTTTTCACAGTCCAATTATCATTAGTTAAATATACACTATGATGTCCTACATTTATCATAGGTTCAATAGTAAATATCATTCCAGGTTTTAATAAAATTCCATAATCATATGATTTATAATGTAAAATTTGTGGATCTTCATGAAAATTTTCCCCGATACCATGTCCACAATAATTTCTTACAACAGAAAATTTTTTTGATTCTACATATTTTTGAATTATTTGACCAATTTTATATAATCTAATTCCTGGTTTTAAAATACTGATAGCTTTATATAAACTTTTTTGAGCAGTTAAACATAATAATTTAGATTGTTTTGAGATTTTTTCTCCAACAAAAAACATTTTTGATGTATCACCATAATAATTATTATATAAAATAGTAACATCTATATTAACAATATCACCTTGTTTTAATATATCATTTTTATGTGAAATTCCATGACATACAATATCATTTTTAGAAATACATACAGATTTTGGGAAACCATTATATCCTAAAGTTGCAGGTATAGCTTTTTGAATATTTGTAATATAATTATGACATATATTATTAATTTCTTCTGTACTAATACCTGGAATTATATAATCTTTAATCATTTCTAATACTTTTGCTGCTAATTGGCAAGATTTGTAAATTTTTTTTATTTCTTTAGAATTTTTAATTAAAATTTTCATTATTTTATTTTATAGATTTCTTAATTTTATATATATAAATGTTATATTATAATAACTAAATTAAATTTAAATATTATTAAATTTAATCAATTAAATTATTTTTTGTATAAATATTAATTTTATAATAATATTTTAATATTATAATAAATAAGGATAAATAATAATGTCTATATCTGTTAATAAAATGTTCAAAGTTGGGGCCCATTTTGGTCATCAAACTCGTTATTGGAATCCTAAAATGAAAAAATTTATTTTTAAATATAAAAATAAAATACATATTATTAATTTAGATAAAACTATTTTAATGTTTAATAATGCATTAAAAGAACTTAAGAAGATAAGTTCTCGTAGAGGTAAAATTTTATTTATTGGTACTAAAAAAGCAGCATCTGAACTTATAAAACAAACAGCAATTAATTGTAATCAATTCTTTGTTAATCATCGTTGGTTAGGAGGCATGTTAACTAATTGGAGAACTGTAAAACAATCTATAAAAAAATTAAAAGAACTAGAATTACAAAAAAAAAATGGAATTTTTAAACAATTAATAAAAAAAGAAGCATTAACACGAAATAGAGAATTATTAAATTTAGAAAAAAGTTTAGGTGGTATAAAAAATATGGGAGGATTACCCGATGCTATATTTGTTATAGATGCAAATTATGAAAAAATTGCTATAAAAGAAGCTAAAAAATTAAATATTCCTATATTTGCTATTGTAGATACTAATTCAAATCCTGAAGGAATAAATTTTGTTATTCCTGCTAATGATGATGCTATTCGTGCAATAAAATTATATTTATATTATGTAACTAAGGCTATATTAAAAAATAATTTAAATATTTCTAATAAAAAAGAATTAAAAATTAATTAGGAGTCAAGATTGAAAATTGATATTAATAAAATTAAAAAATTAAGAGATATAACGAATATTAGTATTATAGAATGTAAAAAAGCATTAATTATAACAAAAGGAAATATTAATGAAGCATTAGATCATATAAGAAAATATTCAAAAATAGAATCTATTAAAAAATCAAAAAATAAAACAAAAGAAGGATTAATTTTAGATTATGTAACTAAAGATTTCGGAATATTATTAGAAATAAATTGTCAAACAGATTTTGTAGCAAAATCAATACAAATAATAAACTTTGGAAAAAAAATTTTAACATATGTTTTTAAGTATAAACAAGAAAATATTTCTATAATAAGAAAAGTATTTAATCAAGAAAGAATAAAATTAATTGGAATTTTAAAAGAAAATATATATATTCATCGTATAGGTTATATTAAAGGGGAATTTATAGGTAAATATATACATCATAGTAAACGTATTGGTGTAATTATTAAATCTAATATAAATAATAATTTATTAATGAAACAAATTTCTATGCACATAGTAATGTTAAAACCTAATTATATTTGTGAAAAAAATATTCCAAAAAATATTATCAATCATGAATATGATTTACAAAAAAGTATTGCGATAAAAAATAATAAATCAAAAATAATTATAAAAAAAATAATAGAAGGGCGTGTAAAAAAATTTATAAATAATATTACTTTATATAATCAAAAATTCTTATTTAACAATAAGAGAACAGTATTTGATGTTTTAAGTGAAAATAATATGAAAATTTCTGAATTTATATGTTTTGAATTAGGTTCAAAATATAACTAAAAATTAATTGTTTTATTTATATAATTTAATAAAATATATTCTATCTAAAAAATAGAATAAGTAATATATGAATATTAAACCAAAAATAATCTATAATCGTATAATATTAAAAATAAGTGGTGAATTTTTACAAGGTAAAAACTTATCTGGTATAGATAATAAATTATTAGATTATATCATAAAAGAAATAAAAAGTATTTTACCTTTAGGTATTGAAATAGCAATTGTGATAGGAGGAGGGAATTTATTTAGAGGTAAATATTGTAATGGAAATAATAATTTAAAAAGAGTTTTAGGTGATCAAATTGGGATGTTATCAACCATTATTAATGGTTTAATATTATATCAATCAATTAGAAATAAATTAATTAATGTGTATTTAATGTCATCTATTCCAATACAGGGAATATGTAAAGAATATAATACTTTTAAAGCAATTGATTTAATTAAAAAAAATATAATTATTTTAACAGGTGGTATTGGTAACCCCTTATTTACTACAGATACTACAGCATGTTTAAGAGGAATTGAATTAGAAGCTAATGCTATATTAAAAGCAACAAAAGTTAATGGAGTATATTCAAAAGATCCTATTAATTATTCTGATGCTAAATTTTTTAATAAAATAGATTATGATTATGTAATAAAAAAAAAAATTAAAATTATGGATAATACAGCTTTCATTTTAGCACGTGATTATAATGTTCCTATACATATTTTTAATATAAAAAAACCAGGATCACTTTATAGAATTTTAACTGGTAAAATTGAAGGAACAATAATTAAAAATAATTAAATAAAATATATAATTTAAATTAAGGTGATTATATGTATAATAATATTATAAATAATAATAAAAAAAATATGCAGAAATGTTTAGATTTATTTATAGATAAAGTTAATCATCTATCGCAAAATAGGTTATCTTCTAATTTATTAAATAATATTTCTTTAAAATTAAATAATAAATTTACATTAATTCATCATATTTCTTCTATAGTTGTAGAAAATTCTTCTACTCTTAAAGTAACTCCATTTGATTATACAATAATTAAAAATATAGAAAAAAGTATTGTACTTTCAAATTTAGATTTACTAACTAAAGTAGTAGGTTCTAGTATTTATGTTAAAATTCCTATTATGACTGAAACTAGAAAAATAAAGATTTTTAAAAATATAAAAATAGAAGCAGAACTTTATAAAATAAATATTCGTAATATACGTAGAAAAACAAATAATAAAATTAAATTTTGTTTAAAAAAAAAATATATTGATGAAAATCAAGAAAAAAAATTATATAATCTTATTCAGAAACAAACTATATTTCATATTGATAAAATAAAAATATTTTTAAAAAAAAGAGAAAAAGAATTATTTAATTAATAATTTATATTAAAAAAAATTTTATATTTTTTTTAAATATAAAAATTTTAATTTTAAAAAAATGAAAATAAATAAAATTAGTAAAGAAAAAAATAATATTGTTTCTTATCCTAATCATATTGCAATTATTATGGATGGTAATAGAAGATGGGCTAAAAAAAATAAAAAATTAAATTTTTTAGGTCATAGAGAAGGTGTAAAAACTGTAAAAAAAATAATTGGTTTATGTTTAAAATATGATATAAAAGCATTAACTTTATATGCTTTTAGTAGTGAAAATTGGAAAAGATCTATTGATGAAGTGTCATTTTTAATGAATTTATTTAAAGAAATATTAGATCTTGAAACAAGAAATTTAAAAAAAAAAAAAATACGTTTGAAAATTATTGGTAATAAAAAAAAATTTAATTTTGATTTACAAAAAGCAATCATCAAAGCAGAAAATTTAACAAAAAATAATAGTAAATTATTACTAAATATAGCTGCTAATTATGGTGGTCGTTGGGATATTGTAAATAGTATAAAAAAAATTGCTGTAAACATTAATAAAGGATTATTAGATCCTGAAAATATTAATGAAAATATTGTAAATAATTATATTTGCTTAAATGATATTTCTCCCGTAGATTTAGTGATAAGAACAGGTGGTGAATATCGTATTAGTAATTTTTTAATTTGGCAAATTGCATATTCAGAGTTATATTTTACTAAAAAATTATGGCCTGATTTTAATAAAAAAGATTTTAAAAAAGCACTAAATTCTTTTACAAAAAGAAATCGTCGTTTTGGTGGAGATTAATAAATTTTAATTTTATTAAAATTTATTTAACAAATAAATTTTAGTTTACATTTTATTAATATAAATAATGAATCCTAATTTTTAGGAGTACAATTTTGTTTAGTATTTTATATGATATAATTATATTTATTATAACTATAAGTAGTTTAATTATAATACATGAATATGGACATTTTTATATAGCACGATTATTTAATATTTATATAGAATGTTTTTCTATAGGTTTTGGTAAAAAAATTTTTCAATATCGTGATAAATATGGAACTAATTATGTATTAAGATTAATCCCATTAGGTGGTTATATTAAAATGCCTAGTATTATTAATGATAATGATAAAAAATATACAAAAAAATTTAAATTATTATTTTTTAAAAAAATAAATTTTTTTAAACAATTATTAATTATTTTAGGTGGCCCCATTGCAAATATTATTTTAGCGATATTAATTTATTGGATAATTTTTTTTATAGGATTACCGATAAAAAAAAATATTATTAATGAAATTAATTATGTTTCAATTGCTAATATAGTTGGATTAAAACCTAATTCAGAAATTAGAAAAATTAATAATAAAAATATTAATAATTGGAATGTTTTAAATTCAAAACTTAATCAATTTACTAATTTAAATAATGAAATAAATATAGAAATTAATAAAAATAATTTTAATTTTATTCAAAATAAAAAATTAAATATTGATAAAAATTTTATAAGATTTTCAAAAGAAAAAAATTTAATATTAATGTTAGGAATTATACCTAAAGGATTAAAAATTAATCCTGTTATTACATATATAATTCCTGGATCACCAGCAGATAAATCAAAATTACATATTGGTGATAGAATTCTAAGTATAGAAGGAAAAAAATTTATTTATTGGTATAACTTTCAGAAATTAATATATAATAATCCAAATAGATTTATTCATATTAAAATAAAAAGAAAACAAAAAAACATGAATTTTGTTATATTAACTTCTGTTAGAAAATCCAAAAAAATAGGTTTTTTAGGGTTTTTACCACAAGTAATAAGAGTTAAGGATACTTCAACAAGTATATATAAATTAAATTTAATTGAATCATTAAAAAAATCTATCAGTGAAACTTTAAAATCAATTAAATTAATTTTAAATTCTTTATTTTTTTTATTAAAAAATAAAAAAAATTTTTATAAATTAAATGGTCCTATTTCAATAGGACATATTGCAAGTATATTAATTCGTAATAATTTTATTTATTATTTTATGTTTTTTTCTTTAATAAATATTAATTTAGGTATAATTAATTTATTACCTATTCCAATTTTAGATGGTGGCCAATTATTATTTTTGATTTATGAAAAAATTATTGGTAAAAAAATACCATATAAAATTAAACAATTAATTTATACTATTAGTATAATTATTTTAACCATAATTATGGGGTTTACATTTATAAATGATTTTAAACAGTTTTAATAAAAAAAAATATTTTATAAAAAATTTTAAATATTATAAATATTTACTTATTTTTTTCTTATTTTTTTATACAAATCATGTTTGTTATTCAAATATTTTAAAAAAAAAATCTTGTATTAACAATATAATATATTTTGGTTTAAAAAATATTAAATTACAAGATTTGGGAATACCTTCATATATAAATATGAAAAATTGTATTTCTTTAAAAAAAATATCTAACATCATGCATATGTTATTAATAACTAATAAAATAAATAATATTAATATTTTCCAATATAAAAATTTTATTTTTATAAACATTAAAGAAAAACCAATTATCGATAACATAATAATTAAAGGAAATAAAGTTATTAATAATGATGTTCTTAATTTTTTATTAAGTAAATTAAAAATAAAAAAAGGGGCAATATTAGATAATAGTTCATTATTTTTTTTTAAAAAAAATATAGAAATATTTTTTTTAAAATCTTCAATGTTTTCTTCATTTGTAAAAATAAAGATCATAAAAAAAAAAGATAATAAAGTAACCATTTTAATAGTTTTAAAAGAAGATGGTTTATCAAAAATTCATCAAATTAATTTTATCGGTAATAAAAAC
>NZ_CP046186.1:233608-239462 GCF_012567955.1 Enterobacteriaceae endosymbiont of Donacia bicoloricornis | reverse complement strand
ATATTAGACATTGATAAAAAAAAATATTCTAAATATATTAAAAATATAATTAATATTTCAACTGGTGAAATATACCAAAATAATAAAATTTTAGATTTAAAATATAAAATAAAAAAATTTTTAGAAGAAAATGGATTTTTAGATTCACAAATTATAATAAAAACAACTATTGATGAAAAAAATAATAAAATAAATATAATTTTTAAAATTAAAACTAATCGTAAATATTACGTAAGAAAAATTAATTTTTTAGGAAATAATTTTACTAAAGATTATATTTTAAGAAATGAATTATTACAAATAGAAGGAAATCCAATTAATATTGAATTAATAAAAAAAAGTAAAGAGAAATTATATTCTTTAGGATACTTTGATAAAGTAGAAATATTTTTTCATAAAAATTATGATTCAAAAAATACATTAGATGTAATATATCAAGTAGATGAGAAAAATGAAGGATTTGTAAAATCAGGATTAGGAATAGTTGAAGGAGGTTTATTAGGATTTAATACTGCTTTACAACAAAATAATTTTATCGGTACTGGCTATGATATAGATATCAACTTTAATAAAGATTTTTATCATTCTTTTTTACAATTTTTTATTATGAAAAATCATATTCTCTTTAAAAAAATTAATGCCGGGATAAAAGTTTTTTTAAATACAATTAATGAAGATAATAATTCATTTTATAATTATATCAATAGAAATAAAGGTTTTTTTGGAATTTTAAAATTCCCTATTAATAATGATTATACTATTACCAATAGTATTGGATTTGTACAAAATAATATTAGTAATATTGAACCAGAATTATATTTATGGAATTATCTTAGACATATAGGATATAAAAAATATAATAAATTATATAATAATTATTCATTAGATGAATTTAATATTAATTATTCTTTTTTATATAGTAATTTAAAAAATTTAGATTTATTACCAGAAGATGGAATATTAAGTTCATTAAAAACATATTTTTCTGTTCCATGGTATAGTAAAAATCGTAATTATAAAATTTATTTTAATTATTCAAGATATATTCCTTTAAATTTGCAAATATTTAAAAATTACTTAAAAGATAATCCTTTAGTTTTTTTATTTAAAAGTAATTTTGGTTATGGTAATGGTTTTTTAGGTGGTAAATATCCTTTTTATAAAAATTTTTATTTAGGAGGTTCGAATACAATAAGAGGTTTTCAAACCAATAGTATTGGTCCTAAAGCTATATATTATTCTTCAAAAAAATATCATTGTCATGATGGAAAAACTATTTGTTTATCTAATAATACTGTTGGAGGTAATTTTTTATTTAATATAAATAATGAATTAATAATTCCAATTTTATTTTTTGATAATCAATATATAGAACAAATAAGATCTTCTATATTTTTAGATATTGGTAATGTAATAGATACTTCATGGAAAGATAATTATTTATTTAAATTGTATAAAATCCCAAATTTTAACATTTTTTCACAAATAAGATCTTCAATTGGTTTATCTTTCCAATTTTATACACCTTTTGGTGAGATCAATATATCATTTGCATATCCATTTAAAAAATACAAAACAGATAAAATTCAATTTTTTCAATTTAATTTTTTAAAAAAATGGTAATCTATTCTTAATTAAGATAAATAGGAGTATATGTTATATGAAAAATTATTTAAAAAATATATTATTATTAATGATTTTAATCATCCCATTTAATAATGGTTATTGTTGTCCTAAAATAGTAATAATTAATATTGCAAAAATTTTTTATGCAATTCCTCAAAAAAATAGTATGTCTAAAAAATTAGAACAAGAATTAAATGCTGATTTTTTAGTAATAGAAAAAATGAAAAAATTACTTTTATTGAAAGTAAAAAAATTACAACATGAAAAATTATCAAAAAAAAATCAAGAAAGAATACAAAAAGAAATTTTATATGAAAAAAATATTTTATTAAAAAAAATAAAAATTTTTACAAAAAAAAATACTCAAAAACAAGAACAAGCACGTAACAAAATATTAATTTTTATATATAATTTAATTAATATTATTGCAAAAAAAGGTAATTATAATCTTGTTTTAGATGCTTCTGCTGTAGCTTATATGAAAGATGTTAAAGATATAACAAATGATGTAATTGATTTAGCAAAACAACAAAATAATGTTTTTAATTTTTAAATAAATTAATTACATAAAAATTTTATAATAAATTTATGTTTTATTAAAAATAATTAAAATAATATGTCAGATATTCATGAAGTATTGTCTATTTTACCACACAGATATCCATTTATTTTAGTAGATCGTATTATAGCATTTAAAAAATTTACATTTTTAAATGCTATAAAAAATATTTCTATAAATGAACCTTATTTTCAAGGTCATTTTCCACAAAAACCAATTTATCCTGGAGTATTATTATTAGAATCTATGATACAAACTACAGGACTTTTATTATTTAAAAGTATAAATAATAAAAATTTTTTTTATTATCTCACAGGAATTGATAAAGTACGTTTTAAAAGCCCAGCTTTTCCTGGTGATCAAATAATATTAGAAAGTAATTTAGAAAAACAAAAAAATTCATTGATATATTTTAATAGTTTAGCAAAAATTAATAATAAAATTATTTGTCAATCAAAAATAATGTGTATGAAAATTATAAAATAAAAAATATGAATGATCCAAAATTTATTCACTTACATGTACATAGTGATTATTCTATTAAAGATGGTTTAGCTAAAATTAAACAAATTTTAAAAAAAAGTGTATTATTAAATATGCCTGCAATTGCTATTACTGATTTTAATAATATATTTGGTCTAATAAAATTTTATAAAATAGCACATCAATTAGGATTAAAAGCTATTATTGGTGTAGATTTACAAATAAAAGAATTTGAAAATATTAATTCAAATAAATATTCAACATTAACTATATTAGCAATGGATAACATTGGATTACAAAATATTAAATTATTAATTTTTTATGCTTATAAAAATGGTTATAATAATAATTTAGGTCCTGTTATTAGTTATAATTTACTTAAAAAGTATAATAAAGGATTAATTATTTTATCTGGAAGTTTACAAGGAGAAATAGGGATAAATATCCTAAAAGGAAATTTTATTTTAATAAATAAAATAATTAATTTTTTTAAAAAATATTTTTGTAGTTGTTTTTATTTTGAAATAACTAGAACTAATTGTGATAATGAAAAAATTTATATTGATTCAATATTAAACCTATCTTATTATTTTTCTATTCCTATAGTAGCAACTAATAATGTACGTTTTTTAAATCAAGAAGATTTTTATCATCACGAAATTAGAGTTGCAATTAATAAAGGATATAATTTAAATAAAATTAAAAGTAAATCTCTTTATAGTAAAGAACAATTTCTAAAAAATACAAAAGAAATGTGTTTGTTATTTAAAGATATTCCTGAAGCACTATCTAATAGTGTAGAAATATCTAAAAGATGTAATGTTTTTCTATCTTTTGGTAAATATTTTTTACCAAATTTTCCTATAGAAAAAAATATAACACCAGAAAAATATATTATTAAAAAATCTTATATAAGTTTAGAAAAAAAATTAAAAATTTTATACCCAGAATCAAGTTTATTTAAAATAAAAAAAAATATATATAAAAAAAGATTAGATCATGAATTAAATATTATAAATAAAATGGGTTTTCCTTGCTATTTTCTTATAGTCATGGAATTTGTTCAATGGGCAAAAAAAAATAATATCCCGGTGGGTCCTGCAAGAGGATCTGGAGCTGGCTCACTAGTAGCTTATGTTTTAGATATTACTAATTTAGATCCTATAAAATTTGATTTAATTTTTGAAAGATTTTTAAACACCGAAAGAATATCATTACCAGATTTTGATATTGATTTTTGTATGGAAAAACGTGATTTAGTAATTGATCATGTAAAAAAAATATATGGAAAGGAATTAGTATTTCAAATTATCACATTTGGTACTATGACTGCAAAATCTGTTATAAGAGATGTAGGCAGAGTTTTAGGATATCCATACGATTTTATTAATCGTATTTCAAAATTAATTCCTTTTGATTTAGGTATTAATTTAAAAAAAGCATTTATGAATAATAAAAAGTTATCTGATTTATATAAATCAGATAACAATATAAAAGAATTAGTGCTTACCGCTATGAAATTAGAAGGGACTATAAGAAATATAGGAAAACATGCTGGTGGAGTTGTAATATCTCCTGATAATATCATAAAATATACAACTATATATTGTGATTATAATGGAGAAAATATAGTTACTCAATTTGATAAAAATGATATAGAAAAAATTGGCTTAGTAAAATTTGATTTTTTAGGATTAAGAACTTTGACTGTTATTAATCATGCTGTAACTATAATTAATAAAAAATTAATTAAAAATAATAAAAAATTAATTGATATTAATCATCTTATATTAAATGATAAAAAAATTTTTAATTTTTTAAAAAAAGCTAAAACTACAGGTATATTTCAATTAGAATCAACAGGTATTAAGAAATTAATTAAACAGTTAAAACCAGATAATTTTGAAGATTTAATTGCATTATTAGCATTATTTCGACCTGGACCATTACAATCAGGTATGGTTGAAAATTTTATTAATCGTAAACATGGTAGAGAAATTATTTCATATCCCGATAAAAATTGGCAACATGAAAAATTAAAACCAATATTACAATCTACTTATGGAGTAATTTTATATCAAGAACAAGTAATGAAAATAGCTCAAGTATTAGCAGGATATAGTTTAGGAGAGGCAGATATTTTAAGAAGAGTAATTAGTAAAAAACAACATAAAGAAATGGAAAAACAAAGAAAACGTTTTTTATATGGTTCAAAAAAATTAAAAATTAATACTACCTTATCTATGAAAATTTTTAATTTTTTAGAAAAATTTGCTTCATATGGTTTTAATAAATCCCATTCTGCTGGATATGCTTTAATATCTTATCAAACTTTATGGTTAAAATTATATTATCCTGCTGAATTTATGGCTGCTGTTTTAACATCAGAAATGGATAATATAAATAAAATTATTTACTTAATAAATGAATGTAAAAATTTAAAAATTAATATTTTACCACCTAATATTAATAAAAGTTCATATAAATTCCATGTAGATAAAAATAAAAATATAATATATGGATTAGGAGCTATTAAAGGAATTGGACAACAACAAGCATATAATATTCTTAAAGCTAGAAAAAAACATGGTTATTTTAAATCTATATTTGATTTTTTTACTAAAATAAATTTTAAAAAAATAAATAAAAAAATTATGGAAGTATTAATATTATCCGGATCATTAGATGATTTTAATTTTAATAGAGGATTATTAATAAATAATTTAGAAAAAATTATAAAAATTATTAATAAATATTTAGAAGAAAAAAAAACAGGTCAAATAGATTTTTTTAATGAAAAAAACCAAATTTTTATACAAGATAATAAATATATTAATAATGATATAAATTTATTTTGGACTAAAAAAAATATTCTTATAAAAGAAAAAAATATTTTAGGTTGTTATTTAACAGGTCATCCATTAGATGGATATTTAAAAGAAATTTTGTTTTATACAAAAGAAAAGAGTATTCAAAATATTCTTATTAATTTTAAAAAAAATAGTAAAATACCTAAAAGAATAACAATAGGTGGGATTATTAGTAATATACGTACTTTTTATAATAAAAAAAAACAAAAATTTCTTTTTTTTAACTTAGATGATAGTTCTAATACTCTTGAAATACATTTATCATTAGATATATTAAATAATAAAAATGATTTTATTCTTATAAATAATATTATTA
>NZ_CP046186.1:228513-233157 GCF_012567955.1 Enterobacteriaceae endosymbiont of Donacia bicoloricornis | reverse complement strand
GCATATAGTGGAGGTGTTGATTCTACAGTTTTATTATATAACTTATTTAAATTAAGATATAAATATCCTTTATTATTAAGAGCTATTTATGTTAATCATAATTTAAATTATGAATCAAATTTTTGGATGAAAAAATGTTCTTTACAATGTAAAGAATGGAATATATCTTTTATATATAAAAATATATATATTAAAAATAAAAATAATATAGAACAAAATGCACGTAAAGAAAGATATCAAGTATTTAAAAATATTATTTATAAAAATGAAATTTTAGTAACTGCTCATCATTTAGATGATCAATGTGAGAATTTTTTTTTATTTTTAAAAAGAGGAAGTGGACCAAAAGGTTTATCAGGAATGTCTAAAATTAAAATTTTTGATAACTTAATTTTATTTCGTCCATTACTTAAAATAAGTAAAAAACAGATAATTCATTATGCTAAACAAAAAAAATTAAAATGGATAGAAGATCCTAGTAATAAAAATATAAAATATGATCGTAATTTTTTACGTAATATTATTTTACCTAAAATAACTAATAGATGGCCATTTTTTAAAAATTCGGTTATTAGATCTATAATAAATTATAAAGAACAAGAAGATTTATTAACAGATTTAATAAATCCAATATTAATTAAATTAATACAAAAAGATAATAGTTTATTCATTAAACCATTATATAATTTTAATATAATAAAAAGAAATTTTATTATTAGAAAATGGATAGAATATAATAAATATTATTATTTACCTTCTAGAAAGCTATTATTTATCATATGGAATGAAATTATTTGTTGTAAAAATAATAATAATCCACAAATTAAAATTGGTTCATATGTTATTCGTAAATATAAAAATTATTTATTTTGTATAAAATATTTTCCTAATTTAAAAAACACTATTTTAGTGTGGAAGAATATAAAAATTCCTCTTATTTTACCCTATAAATTAGGAAAACTAATAATATTAAATATTAATATAAATTATAAAAAAGATTCAATATATATTAGAAAACCAAAAAATGATGAAATTATATATATAAAATTTAATATCTCAGGAAAATGTTATTTTAACAGTTTTAAAAATAAAAAAAATATTCATTATATATGGAAAAAATTATCTATTCCAAAATGGAAAAGAGAGCAAATTCCATTATTATTTTATAATAATGTACTAATTGCAGAATTAGAAAATAAATTAGTTACTCGAGAAGGTACAGCAACTATTTATCAAAAAGATAATTTTTTTATTTTTTGGAGTAAAATATATTAAAACATTTATTCAACTTGATTTTATTAAAAATAAAATCAACGATTAAATCGGTAGAAATAATTTTTTTAAATCCCGTTTTTCTATATTTATATTCAACATTCTTATTAAGAATATTATTCTTATTAATAACTATTATATGAGGCACTCCAATAAGATCTATATCTGAAAACATAATTCCAGGACTTAAATTTCTATTATCAAGTAGAATATTTATTCCTAATAATTTAAATTTTTTATAAAGTAAAAAAGAATATTTTTTAACTACTAAATCTTTATTTAAATTAATTGGAATAATTGCTACTAAAAAAGGAGCTAGTAATGAATTAGGCCAATAAATTCCTTGATTATCATGATTTTGTTCTATTATAGCTGCAATTAATCTTGATATTCCAATACCATAACAACCCATATATATTGGTTTTTTAATTTTATTTCGATCATAAAAATAAGCATTCATTGCTTTAGAATATTTTTTACCAATTTGAAAAATATGTGCTATTTCAATACTACGTCTAATTTTTATTAAATTTTTTTTATTTAAAATAGATTCATTTTGAATAATATTACTAATATTTTGAATATTATTAGGTATAGATAAATCTATTTCCCAATTAGTATTAATTAAATATTTATCTCTAATATTAGATCCTATAATAAAATTATACATATTTATTATAGAATAATCTCCAATAATAGGAATTTTTAAATTAAAAGGACCTATTGAATTTATATTTATATTAAAAAATTTTTCTATTTCTTTTTCTGATAGAATTTTAATAGCTTTATTATTAATTTTTTTAATTTTCTCAAAATTCAATTTATAATCAGCTCTAATTAATAATGCAATAAAAGGATTTTTTTTATCTGAAGTTTTTAAAATACTTGTTCTAATTATATTTTTTATTGATGAATTACAAATTTTAGCTAATTTTTTATAAGTTATACAATTTTTTAAATTTAATATTTTTTTTTTATTTATATATTTTTTTGTACAAATAAAATATTCTCTTAATTCTTTGTTTAAAATTAATTTTTTATTTTTAGATAAATAAATTTTATTTTCTCCATTTTCAGAAAAAATATGAAATTCATGAGAAATATTACCTCCAATAATATTATTATCTCCTTTTATTATTAAAAAATTAATTTTCATAATATTAAATATTTTTTTATAAGTTTTTAATACAATATTATAAGTTTCTTTTAAAGAAGAATTATTTTGATGAAAAGAATAACTATCTTTCATTAAAAATTCTTTAGCACGTATAACTCCTAAACGTGATCTAATTTCATCTCTAAATTTTGTTTGAATTTGATATAAATGAATAGGTAAATATTTATATGATTTAATTTCACTTTGTATTAAATAAGTTATAACTTCTTCATGTGTAGGTCCTAAAATAAAACTATGTTTTTTACGATCTAAAATTTTTAATAATTCATTACCATAATCATTTATACGTCCACTTTGCTTCCATATTTTACTTGGATGTAATATAGGTAATAATAATTCTATTGCTCCTATATCTTGCATATAATAACGTATTATTTTTTTAAAATTATTAATTACTCTTAATCCAGTAGGTAACCAAGTATATATTCCTGAAGATAATTTTTTAATCATTCCTGCTTTCAGCATTAACGAATAACTATTCATATTATAATCAAGTATTTTGTTTTTAGATGTAAAAAATAAATATTTAGTTGTTAACATTTAAACTCCTTTTAAATTAAATATTTTAAAAAAATTTATATAAATATTTTATTTATAAAATAAATAATTTAACCAATTTAAAAATAATAAATTACCATGACTTCTCCAATTAATTTTTGGTATTAATTTTTGATTATTTAAAGGATAATAATTGTATGGAATATTAATTTTTAATCCATTTTTTAAATCATTTAAATATTCTTGATTTATGGTTAATGCATCATATTCTGGATGACCAGTAATAAATATATATTTATTATTATTACTTGAAAAAATATATACACCAGATTTTCTTGAATAAGAAATAATTTTAAAATCAGTATAATATTTTATAAAATTTAAAGAAAAATCAGAATATCTAGAATGAGGAACGAAAAAATAATCATCAAATCCTTGAACCAAAAAATTTTTTTTTAATAAAATTTTATGTTTAAATATACCTAAAATTTTTGATTTATTAATTTTTTTTGGTATATTAAATAATATATTTAATATTGCTTGTGCAGACCAACATATAGAAAAAACAGAATTAACATGTTCTGTAGCCCAATGTATAATTTTTACAAATTCTTTCCAATATCTTATATCTGAGAAATTAATTAATCCTAAAGGAGCTCCTGTAATAATTAAACCATCATAAAATTTATGATATATTTGATCTAAATTTAAATAATATTTATTAATATGATTAATTGAAAAATTATTAGATGATTGACTATCTCTTACAGATAGTAATGATAAATCTATAAATAAAGAAGAATTAGATAATAATCTAATAATTTGATTTTCTGTTTCAATTTTTTTAAACATTAAATTTAAAAAAAGTATTTTTAATGAATTTGGATATTTTTGATATCTTTTTGATTTTTTTAATAAAAAAATATTTTCTTGTTTTAAAAAATCTATAGCAGGTAATTTTTTTGGAACTATCACAGGCATATATCTTTATTCCTTATTTAAATATTAAAAAATATTTTTTAATTTAACTAAATTAATAAACATATATTTTAAGAATCATAAAATATTTAAATAAAAAATGATATATTTATTATTCTTAATAATAAGATAATTTATTTTTTTTATGAAAAGTTACATCATAGACTCCTTTTATGTTTGGAAAATTACGTATTATTTCTTTTTCAATCCAATTTTTAAGTGTATAATTACTCATGGAACATCCTTGACATCCACCATGGAATTCTAATAATAGAATATTATTAATTGTTATATTTTTCAATATAATAAATCCTCCATGATTAAATAATTTAGGATTAATTATATTTTTCAAAAAATTATTAATATCTCTTTTAAGATTTTTTATTTTTTTATAATTATTTATTTTTTTATTATTTACAACTATAAATTCTAATTTAGTAGATAATTTTTTTTTTATAAAATCTATTTTTATATTTTCCAAAAATTTAGAACTATCAAAATCTATAAATATATTCATATTTTTAAAATTTAATTTAATATCATTATTTTTAATTTTTTGTATATCACAAAAAGAAATATTTCCTTTAAAAATATTATTTTTTATTAAAACTGAAATTTTAATACATACATTTTTATCTTTTTTAGATAATAATTTGAAGAAATATTCTTGTGCTGATTGTGTTATTTGTAACATAATTAATAAACAAACTATTTTAAAT